>DATNRC010000103.1:0-9938 GCA_036703705.1 Candidatus Obscuribacterales bacterium | reverse complement strand
TGGGGGATGCCGTCGTTTTGTCGGCCGCCGGCGGTTCCGCTTTTTGCTTTCCGCATCCAAAAAGGAGCCCAGCCAATGCCACGCCGATAAATAGATTGATTGAATGCAGCGACTTCACGCAATGTCTTCCGCGGAACTCTCCCAGAGCTCAATTCTAACAAGCAGAGACGAACAAGTTGCTCCCACACTTCACTCCCACACTTCAATAGGAGCGTATCGTGATAAACTTAAACTTGAAGTTCAACTTGTTGGAATTGCGCCATGGAGAAGGTTTCAATACTCGAATTTCGCCGCAATGCGGAAGCGATAATCCGCAAAGTCAGCCGCGGGAAGCGCTTGATTTTGACTTACCGGGGAAAGCCCGTCATGCGCCTGGAGCCCATTGCAGACGTGGAGATTGACAGCAATGATCCGTTCTATTCACTGGGTCGGTTAGCAGCTCCCGCGGGGTCACTAAGCAATAGGGAAATTGACAGCATTGTTTATGAAGAGTGAAACTTTCGTGGACACAAGCGGGTTCTATGCGCTTCTGTCACAAAGTGACGACATGCATTCTCGATGTGTAAGTCTGATGGCGCGTGCGGCAAAGTCCGGCGCACGTTTCGTTACATCCGACTACGTGCTGGATGAAACTGCCACCCTTCTCCGGGCACGCGGACAGAGCCGCTTGCTCGACACCTTTTTTGATGTGGTGCTTAACTCGCAAGCCTTGAGGATCGAGTGGATGGATCCTGACTTGTTTGAGCAAATACGCAAATTTTTCTTCAAACACAGCGACAAGGATTGGTCTTTCACAGACTGTTTTAGCTTTTGCCTCATGCGCGAGTTGCGCATTCAAAATGCTCTCACGAAGGACGATCACTTTCGCCAGGCAGGATTCAACCCGCTTCTCATTTAATGCGCTCGAGAACAGGCGGCGGCGCAGCTTGCATTGCGTAACAGCTGGCGAGCAAGCAGGCACCAGAGCAGATTTTTTGCTATGATGTCATATCCCACTCTTTGTCCAGGAAGTGGTCATATTATGTTGAGCTTCGATGTCATAGTCATAGGTGGCGGCCATGCAGGCTGTGAAGCAGCAAATGCTGCAGCGCGGCTGGGTTTGAACACACTTCTTTTGGCGGTCAATCTGGATACGATCGGGGCAATGCCATGCAACCCCGCTGTGGGTGGACCGGGAAAGTCGCATCTGGTCAAAGAAGTCGATGCTCTGGGCGGCGTGATGGGCATTGCCGCGGACGCCACCTATCTGCAGATGCGCATGCTCAATTCCAGCCGTGGTCCGGCTGTGCAATCGCTGAGAGCGCAGAGCGACAAGCGCGAATACTCGGCCTGGATGAAGCGGTATATGGAATCCTTGCCCAATGTGACTTTGCGCCAGGGTATGGTCAAATCGCTCATAGTGGAAAACGGCAGAGTCGCGGGTGTGGAGCTGGCTTTTGGCGATCGCATCTTTGCCCGGGCTGTGGTTTTGTGCGCCGGAACCTTCCTGGAAGGCACGATTTGGATAGGCAAAGAAACAATGCCCGCTGGTCGAGCCGGCGAGTTTCCAGCCACTGGCTTGTCTTCCATGCTCAAAGCTCTGGGCTTCCGCATGGATCGCCTCAAGACCGGCACGCCGCCTCGCATTGATGGGCGAACAATCGATTATACGCATCTGCCTGAAGTGCCGGGCGACGATTGCATCCAGTTTTTCTCATTCCTGGATAATCGCCCGCTTCTGCCTCAGGTTTCCTGCCATCAAACTCGCACCACGGAAAAGACACACGAGCTCATTCGCGGCAGCTTGCATGAATCGCCCATGTATTCCGGTTTGATCCATGGGGTAGGTCCGCGCTATTGCCCGTCGATCGAAGATAAAATCGTCCGCTTCGCTGATAAAGAAAGCCATTCGCTGTTTCTCGAGCCTGAAGGACGCTCGACGTACGAGGTTTATCTGCAAGGATGCTCGACGAGCTTGCCGGTTCATGTGCAGCATGAAATAGTTCATTCGCTGCCGGGTCTCGAAAATGCGGTTATGGTGCGCCCCGCTTATGCCGTGGAATATGACTACCTTCCCGCGGTACAATTTTCGCATGCTCTCATGAGCAAAGATTTGCCCGGCTTTTTCGCTGCCGGTCAAATGTTGGGCACCAGCGGTTATGAGGAGGCGGCCGCGCAGGGCATCATATCTGGTATCAACGCGGCATTGTACGTCCTGGGCAGAGATCCTTTTGTACTGCCGCGCTCATCGAGCTACACAGCCACTCTTATTGACGATCTGGTGACCAAAGAGATTGGCGAGCCGTATCGCATGATGACGTCCCGCTCTGAATATCGTCTTTTGCTCAGACAGGACAATGCTGACGCGCGGCTGACCCCGCTCGGGCGAGAGATAGGCATCGTGGATGACCACCGCTGGGCACTATTCGAACGCAAACAGGCAGGCATAAAGAACGAGCGACAGCGGTTGCAGTCCACTCGGATACATCCATCGGCAGAGTGGGACGATGCCCTTCATGAATATGAGGAGCACTTGAAGCAATCAGTAACTCTGGAAGAGCTGCTGCGCAGACCGCGCGTGCCTTATGCCGTCATAGAGCGGATATTGCCCGCTTGCGCGCATGCCCCATTTGAGTGGCCGCTGGAGGTGGAAACGGACATTAAATATGCCGGTTATATCGAGCGGCAAAGGCATCAGGTCGAGCAAAGCGAAAAGCTCGACGGCATCAAATTGCCTGCCGACATTGATTATGCGACCTTCGATAATCTGGCGAAAGAGGCAAGAGAAAAACTCAATCGTATCCGCCCGGAAACTCTTGGTCAGGCTTCGCGGATCGGCGGCGTGAGCCCGGCTGATATCTCCGTTCTTCTCGTCTTTCTGGAAGCAAGAAGACGAAGCCGGAGAGGGGAGCCGTCGGCCGCGGGCGCCAATTCGCCGTCCCAAAAGGTCGGTGCTCCAGGCTGAAGCGCTCAGACAAAGATTTTATCTTCCGAAATTGAACTTTTTCGGGCAAAAGATCGTTATTAACAGAGAGAGTCTTCGTGCAGGGAACGAACCATGATTCGATCGCTCATATCTGCTTTAACGGCTGTGACGCTTATTTTGAGCTTATGTCCTTTCAGCGATGAGGGGTCGGCTGCTTTTGCTCGGGGCGGGCGAGGAGGCCACCATGCTCGGGGAGGCCATCGCGTTCGAGGCGGACGAGGAGGACACCATGCTCGGGGCGGACGAAGCGGCTACCAGGCGGGACATGCAGCAGGGGGACGCGCCGGGCGCATGAGCGCCAAAGCTCCAGGCACGAAAACGCGCGCAAGGGGCGCAAGGCAGGCAACGGCAGGACTAAAGCGCCCGGGCACGGCTTTAGGCGGGTCTAAACGTGCTCGCGGCGGAGAACAACATCAAAGATTAGCCGCCTCCACTAAAAGGGGTGTTTTTGTATTAACTGGTGTGCATCGTTTTCAAGCCGCCAGCGCAGGATCAGCAGCCTCCAGTTCTTCAGGCGCGACGGCAGGAACAGGTCGTGGACGGAGGGGTTTCAGGCGAGCGCGCGGTGGACGAAGGAGAGGCTATCGCGGCGGGTACACTTACCCGTATGACGCCATGCTCGAACAAACCCGGCTCCGGCAAACCGTGCCCCAGCGCAATCCTTCTGGTGCAACTGCTTTTTCGCGGCCTTACGGTGGTGAGTAAGAGGGGGCAATCGGCAGCGCCGGCGCTCGTGTTGTTCGCCGCGACCCTAGTTGTGATTGTGATCGCCAGATGTTATGGGGCCACGCCAACACGACTGTCCGGCGGCGTTGTGCATAGCGAAGTTCTTGATCCTGTGCCCTCTACGCAAAGGCCTGGTCGCGTGTTCAGACCTGTCTCGGTATCTCCTGGCTCGATGAAAAGCGCGAGGCGGTTCAAGGTTCCTGATTGGCTGGCAGGCATTTGGCAACGCAGCGAAGCGCGAGAAGTGAGTCGCATAGAGCTTCCCAGCGGCCGGGTTCTCAAACCCGTAGGTCGTGCTGTCGCTCGCGTTAACGACGCATTTGGAACGTACCGAGATAAAAATGGACAGGTGTGGCAAATATTCGATCCGGTGAGGGCTCACGGTCAGGTCGATCGCGGCGCCGCCATTGATTACCACCGGGTACACACTTACGATCTGATAATTACCGGGCCGAAATCAGCAGTCGTTGAAGTGCAAGCCACACATACTCTGGTGAGCAAGAGCAATCACAAGATTTTGAACGTTTATCAGGATGAAGAGCTCAACAAATACAGTCCACTTCCCGACGGACGTCTGGCAACTGACAGTTCGGTTAAGGTATTCGATATGGATGGAAAACCGATTTTGCTTACCCGAACAGTGTCAAATCAGGTGCGATTGCCTCCGAAAACCTGGCCTTTAAGGACAGTTGGCCCATAACTCAGCCGTAAAAACAGAAAAAATCCTGTTTAGAACCAAAAATATTGCCCCGAAAAGCATAAGGCTTCTCCTTAAGGGGTAATAATAATAAAGAAGAAGAGCAACTCGGGTCCCGAGTGATTCGCAGTGGCGCTCATTCGATGGCGACCGACAGGGCGGGGGACGGTCGCAGGAACCAGTCATAGCCGAGAGGAATTGCCCAAGGCCGTGGATTTTTTCAAAAGCAAAGGGACCACACATCGGTATCCGACCGACTTTCTCATCGGCGATTTGCTGGTGAAAGCGGGACTCATTAGTCAAAAAGCGCTGGATGACGCAATCAGGCTCGCAGGACCAAAGCATCTCCAGTTGGGTCAGATGCTCATTATGGCGCGCAGCATAAGTGCTCGCGATCTTCAGGCCGCCGTCGATGCGCAATCGCTCCTCAGAGATAAGAGCATTGATTTCAATGAGGCGATCAGGCTTTTGAAACTGGCCAGCAAAACCGGACAGACCATAGCTGAGGTCCGGGCAGAGAGCGCTCCTCAAAGTGGCGCGCCCACCAACAAATTGGGCGAGCTCCTCTTGGAAGCCGGTCTTATCAACAACGATCAATTTTCCAAGGCAATGCAACGCAGCTTGTCAACGGGCTTGCCCCTGGGCAGAATCCTCGTTTTGAACAACGCGCTTGCCGATAGCCTTCTCACTACGGCGCTTGATTTGCAAGTGAGAATCCGCGATGGGATGCTCACTCGAGAAGAAGCTATTGATGCCATACGCACCGCAGCGGGCGTACAGCTTGCCGAGCCGCCCGATCCGGCTCGTCTTGCGCAGGCTCAGGCAGCGCTTTCTCCGCCCCGCAAAAAGGGAATTCGCCTTGGTGAGTTACTGGTCAAAGCCGGACTCTTGACTGAGACCGATGTCATGAACGCCCTTGAGACGGGATTGGCCAACGATCAACCGATCGGTCAGGTTTTGGTTGGGCAAGGCTTTATATCCGAGCAAATGCTCGATGCCGCCCTCAATGTGCAACGACTGGTAGACAACAATCAAATCGGTGTTACACGCGCAGTGGAGACTCTCGCTCGCATTCAAAACACCGGTATGACATTCGAAGAAGTTTCCGAGGAGCTGCGCAAGCTCGAGGAGGATCACCCCGCGGTCTTGCACTTCGATCGCATGCTGATGCTCGCTCGCGTGATGTCGGATACCGAGATTGAAGCTGCCTTTCACTCGGCAATGGAAAATCCGAAAATTGTCGGCGAAATTTTCGTGCTTACCGGCAACATCGACAAATACACCCTCAAGGTCGCCCTGCGTGCTTACAATCTCTTGCAGGCGGGTCTGATAAATCAGGATGATGCGGTCGTAGCGCTCGACTATTGCCTGCAATGCGAGCGCAAGATTTCGCTTGACCAGGCGATAGCTGAGTTGGGTTGGGACATTCCTGATATTTCTCCCGATGAAGAGGCAGAACAAGAAGCTGTTGAAGCAGCTCGCAAAGCTTTTGAAGAAAACGAAAAGCTTGAGGCTCTGGCAAGACGAGAAGCTGAAGTCGCAGAGAAAGGTCAAGAACAGAAAACAAAGGAAGAGGAGCAGCGCAAGAAGGACGAAGAGTTTCGCGCCAAAGAGGAAGAGCACCGGGCTAGGGAAGAGGCGATCAAAGAGCGTGAAGAGGAGATTCGCGCCAAGGAAGAATCGGAGAAGGCAAAAGGCGATGAGCTGAAAGCAAGAGCCGATGAGCTGAAAGCCAAAGAAGAAGCACTTCTTGCGAAAGAAAAGGAGCTGGAAGAAAAGTCGCTCATATCTCAAGCGGCAACTTCAGAGGGTGCTGTTGATGAGGCTTTCAAAGCACAAATGGAAGAGTTGAAAGCCAGAGAGGAAAAACTGCGAGCAAAAGAAGAAGAGCTGGCAGCCAAGGAAAAGACGCTTGCAGCCAGGGAGAAGGAGGGCGCAGAAGGAGCCAAAGAAGCGGTCGATAGTGCTGCAGCTCAAGCATTGAAAGAGCTGGAAGAAAAGTTGCTCGCCAAAGAACGAGCATTGGCGGACAGAGAAGAAGCTCTCAAATTGGGCGAGATGGTAGCCAAGGCCAGAGCGGATGAGCTTAAGGCCAAAGAAGAAGCTCTCAAGGCGCAAGCAGCAAAAGCAGCTCAGGCGGTGCAAGAGGAGACCAAAAAAGGTGCCGCAGCCGGCGAGCCGGATGTGACTGCTGGTGCACCGACTGCGGTGCCTGCTTCACAAGGGGCGGAGATGTCATTTGATGCTGCGCCACCCAAAGGCGAGACGCCTGATGTGGCGGCAACTGATGCTGCACGCGCTCCTGATGGAGAGCCATTGCCTGCTGTCGCCAAGGGACTGTCGGCGCTGGTTAGAGTTCATGCCAAGCCTGCCGGTGTCAAGAAGGAGGAAGAAGAAGCTCCGGCGGTTGCTTCCGAAATAAAGGAACTCGTAGATGGCTTGAGTGTAGAGACTCCCAATGGTGCACCAGATGCGGTGCGAGCGCCGGCCGCGGCTGACGTGCCCGTGCCCGCTCAAGCTCCGGCGGCAGCGAGCGAACAAACGGGAGCATCCTCAGCTCAGATTGCCCTCAAGTACCCGCACCCGCCGGCAGCGCCTTCTATGCCGGCTGTTACATCGACCATGGATATGGCGCCTATTGAGGTTCCTGCTGAAGGCTCAGGGCCGCAAACAGCACACATTGCCGCGGCAAAACAGTCGACGCCCCCGCACGTGGCGCCTTCTCAAGCCGTTGCCGAGAGCAAAGGAGCAGCAGGCGCACCTGCCGCGGCGCCCGCAACGCCGCCATCACCAGCAAAGACATCGGTGCCTCCATCGTCGGCAGCTGCGAACAGTGCAGGAGCGCCCGGCGCTGCTCAGGCACAATCGATAAGCAAAACGGTATCCCAGGCTCCTGCCCAAGTAATTGCAGCGCAAGCGCCTGCGCAAGCGGGAGCTGCTGTGGGTCAACCGCCGGTGGCGCTCGCTGGTAAACTTGGCCCGGGTGCTGCTGCATCTACCGCTGCACCAGCTCAGATGCCACCTCCGGCAGGACAACCTCAGGGCCTCTCAGCAGCGCCGGCTGGAATGCCTTCGAAATCTGTCGCCGGCGCACCGGCTTCGGGGGCTGCTCCTTCATCTGGAGCTGCACCGGCTTCTGGAGCTGCTCCTTCATCTGGAGCTGCACCGGCTTCGGGGGCTGCTCCTTCATCTGGAGCTGCACCGGCCTCGGCGGCTGCTCCAGCATCTGGAGCTGCTCCTTCATCTGGAGCTGCACAAGATTCGGCGGCTGCTCCTTCATCTGGGGCTGCACCGGCCTCGGCGGCTGCTCCTTCATCTGGGGCTGCACCGTCTTCGGCGGCTGCTCCAGCATCGGGAGCTGCACCGGCCTCCGCGGCTGCTCCAGCATCGGGAGCTGTACCGGCCTCCGCGGCTGCTCCAGCGCCGGGAGCTGCACCGGCCTCCGCGGCTGCTCCAGCGCCGGGAGCTGCAACGGCCTCCGCGGCATCGGGAGCTGCACCGGCCTCCGCGGCTGCTCCACTATCGGGAGCAGCCCCTTCAGGACCTGGTGGTGACGGCGCTAAGCCCGCGGACATTAGCACAACGGTTCCAAGGACATCTGCCCAAGCGCCTGCAAGAAGCAGCGCTTCTTCTGATCAGCCCTCTTCTGACGGTGAAGCAGGAGGCTCGATCGACAAAGTGGACGTCAAAGAAGCTCTTGGCGGTGCGTATGCTCGTTTGGCTGAAAGTTATTATGAGCAAGGTAATTATGTGGAAGCCCAGGGGCTCTTTGAAAAAATCCTCAGTGTGCGTGAGGAGGAAATTGGAGAAAGCGATCCTGAGCTGATTGCCGACCTCGCAAACTTAGTTCGCGTGCTGTGCGTGCAGGGCAAATTTGCCGGTGCGGAAGGCTACGTGAGACGCATCATTGTGCTGCTTGAAATGTCACAGCCCGACGATCAGTTGAAGCTGGCTGATGCGCTTAACACTCTGGCTCAGATTTATTTTCAACAGAACAAATTCGAGCAGTGCCAACCAGTTTTGGATCGTTCCGTGAAGATCAAACAGCGAGCGCTCGGAGAAGATCATCCGGACATGGCCGACTGTTACCGCGACTATGCTCGCCTGATGCGCAAGATAAATCGCGCTGAGGAGGCGGAGAAGTACTACAGCAAAGCGAAAGCCATTCTCGCCAAGTCACCTAAGAAAGCCGTCGTTTAAAGCAGCTTGGAGAGTGCAGCTTGCCTGAAGATAGTGCGACCTGCCTGAAGTCATTACGAGATCAGCGGACGTAGCAATGCTTTACTAATCCAAACGTTGAATTGAGAGTGACTCACTAGCGACTCACTAATGACTCACTAATGATTCAGTTGTCTCTGTCTAGAACCAGATGCTGTTGAAGACTCGGCGAGCCAAATGCTTTCTGTGCCCCAGCTTCAAGCCATTGCCTCTTGTCCAGGAAGGATGGCAGGGGTTTGTCCAGCGGGAGCCCCAGCCGTTAGAGCAGGAAGAGCCAATCCACGCTCCGCGGTTCCAGCTGCCCCTAACGAATCCATTGCCGCATCCTCGATTCCAATTGCTTCTGATAAATCCGTTTCCACATCCGTGTTCATGTCCGTCGGCTGGGGTCGTTGACCAACCCATGATGCTAATGGCAGCCAACAGGGTGGCAAATGTTTTCATCGCTATAACCTCACAAATCTCGAAACACACAGGGGGTGGATGTTTCCAGACCCGTCGACGGCGCGGTCGAGACGATGTTCCCGAAAAGGACCTAATGTCAACCGTCATTAAATACCTTTCCATAACAAGAGATCTGCTGATAACTTCCTGGCTATGATCTGTCCTCATATATGGTGGCGTGATGGGGCTGCCGGATGATTGACTCTGTGTGATGGAAATCCTTATAGAGTGTCGCAAGACAGAAGAGTGCAAGACAATAGATGTATATGGTCGAAAACAATAAAGCAAAACTTTGTGCTTGCATTATTGTCTGTCGCCGTGGAGAATTCTCTTGATATGGCGTTGTCGGATGACGGCTGCCAGTTTGGACCACCTTCGTCCCTCGGTCTCGGGAACAATGAGGACCGTTTGAAAGTCAGCCTAATAAGCGTCCAGTGAAAGGGAGGATTAATATGAAGGTTTTTGCCGGTCACAAAAGAGCACTGTCAGTAGTGGCTCTGGCGACTTTGCTCGGTACTTCCATGCTGCCGGCGACGGCCCACACCCTAGAGGGCTCAGCCGCACGTTCTCGTTATGCCGCTGGAACGCAATCCACTGGCGTCAAGGGTTTTTTTGAGCGCCATCCAAAAGTGAAGAGCGCTACGGTCGGAGCCGGAGTAGGCGCTGCAGCCGGCGCGGTCACCGGTCTTCTTTCCGGAAAGGGGACATTGCGAGGAGCGGCAATCGGCGCCGGCACAGGTGCTGGCGTCGGACTGGTGAGAAGCAGCAACACGCTTGCGCGTCATCCAGTCATCAAAGACACGGCCACTGGAACTCTCGTGGGAGCCGGCCTTGGCCTGGCTGCGTCCAAGGGACATGGCAAGACGAAGAAAGTCGTCACCGCTACCG
>DATNRC010000102.1:0-8534 GCA_036703705.1 Candidatus Obscuribacterales bacterium | reverse complement strand
GCTACGGGCGGTGGCGTTACAGGATGGGGGTCCGGCGAGGGAGCTATGGGCGGCGTCTCGGGGCGATGCCCAGGCGGCGGGTCATGCGGTGATGGGCAGACAGGATTGCGAGGTAAATCGGGCAACAATGAGCCTGGATCTTCCGGACCTGGAATCAACGGCGATGAATTGTCTGGTGGCAAAGGTTGCCCAGGATCACCAAGCGGCGGAGGTTGGGCAGGATCGTCGAAAGGTGGAGGCTGACCCCCGCCCGGATCGCATATAGGTCTAAATCCACCACCGCAGGATCGCAAAAAGGGCATATCGCACGTGTTTATGTCCACAGAGCTTGTGGACGTTTGAGGCAGGTTTGCGCCGAAGCTGGGAGGCAGCGAACTGTTAGTTGCAGATCTGAATGCGGTCGTTCCACGATATTCTCTTGCGCCCGTCTTAGGAAAGCCGAAATGAAACTTTCCCGACGGGACAGGCGACATATCAACGCTACCTGGGGCCAGCACTGCTGTTCTTGAATACGCCAGGGATCCTCTTGTCTTAGGTCGCTGATTGGCTGTGGATCCGGAGTAATCATGCACGCGCCGATCTGCATATACCCCGCGTCCCGTGCCAGAGGTCGCACGCCCGCGGTCTCCTGAATTCGTCCTTGAATTGGGGAAACTATAATTGGAGATCTCGGAGGTATCAAATGCGGTGCCCTGACCAACAGCGGGCGAGCTCATTCCCCAAAAGAGCGTGAAGATGGTGATCATTTGCCAACTTGCGCGACCAAGATCTTGCATATATTGCTCCTGCACCGAGTTCTAGTAATGAATTGAATCCGTCAGCACACTCTGGTGCATGTTTGGAACCACACCATATGCGAACTTTCTATGGATATGCCGCCGATTGGATCGCGATGTTTTGCGAATTATGTTGCAATAATAATTCATTGTCAATATCCAGCTTGAGCATGAAGTACGCTCTGCATCACACTTTCAGCGGCGCAACAGACACACCGCAAGGTTTGTTGCTTAACCGTATTTGGTATCACGCTGGATATTGACAATCAATTTCCTGAGCAGTAATCTTCAGATGATTCACTGGGTACCAATGGAGAGAAGAGACGAATGACCTTCGTCTCGCCTCTCCGGCGGAACTGCCAGACAAAACTTTTCTTCAGGGGACACCTGCGGGGAGACTGCGACGGGACTTATCTCGTCTTGTCTCTCCGCTGGATTTTTGTCTCTTAGCGCGACAAGATCCAAACCACTGCTGGTCCTGCAAAAGAACGGAGCGAAGGAAATTACCTTCAACACTCCCCACGAGACTGCCTTCAACACTCAGAGTGAGACACGAGAAAACAAAAAGCGAAGAGATTTCTCAATTTGTTGAGAAATCTCTTTCTTCGCTCAGTACAAACTTGTAGTGTCTTTGCCCGCTCATGCGAGCGCCTTCTTGCTATCTCCCCAGTGCTGCCTTGAGCGCTGCCTGCGTGTTAGGCATCCCGTAGCCATACCACTGAGTCCATGTTGAGCTTCCAGCCTTGTAGCAGGTGCTCTTCATGATGTTTTCGACCTCGGTATTCCTGAGACTCGGCTTTGCGCCCCAAATCAGCGCCGCAATTGATGCGGCCAGCGGTGACGAAAATGATGTTCCCGCAGCCGAAGCAACGCGGCCTGTCCTTGTCGAGCAGTATATTTGTTCGCCTGGCGCCGTAAACCAAACGCAATTTCCATACGTAGAGAAACTTGCGAGCGTATATGACGGATTTATCGCTGACACCACAATGAGATAAGGCAGCAGGGGATTTGGATCTTTCCTCGGAGTATTGCCGGCCGAATTGAAAATCAAACCGCCTTTGGTGTCATGGTACCACTTGAAGTACTGATTCA
Organism: Candidatus Obscuribacterales bacterium; assembly: GCA_036703705.1. GTDB lineage: Bacteria > Cyanobacteriota > Vampirovibrionia > Obscuribacterales > Obscuribacteraceae > DATNRC01. The sequence continues at coordinate 6,666 of DATNRC010000102.1, read as the reverse complement.
CTGCGCTGTGCACGCTGACATTTGCGAATGTGTAGGGAGGATCTGCATTGGCGCTCAAATTGAGGATTTTCACACCTTTATTGCCGCAGTGATAGACGGCCTCCATTACCGCAGAATCCGTAAACGATCCGTTGGCGTCTCCGGCGCGAACCGGGTAGACATATGAGAGCCTGGCCGGGGCGGCAGTCAAAAGATTATTGTTTGTGTTAGCGGCGGCTGTGGTGGCGACCATAGTGCCATGGCCTTGAACATCGGTCTGACCATCACGCTTATAGATTGCGTCATATCCGGCGTAGGTCTTCCCCGACATCTCAGGCACGCTGTAATTCGTGCCGGTGTCGACAATTGCAAGCACACTTCTGCCGCCTTGACTGACCTGCCATCCGTTGATGACATTCAGCGCCGTGAGGTGCCACTCTGATGGAAAGTAAGGGTCGTTGACCGCCGCCTGCTCCGCATGACAGACCCAATCTCGTTGAATTGTGTTGAAATGCTTGTCAGCTCTTAGTTTTCGCTCAGCGTCATTAAGAAATCCCCTTTCTACTTTAACCACGTAGCAAGTCAACTCACCATCGCCTATCGTTTTGACGACAGTGCCATGGGCTTCCCTAATCACGCTAGCGGTCTCGTCTTTGTCAGCGTCCCGTGCCGGCATCACCAGCAATGTGTCAGCAACATGTGGAGGGACCGTCAAAGGGCAATTTGCTAGACCAGAGCGATTTGGAATTTTGAGAGTAGACCCGTCCTGGCACGAAGCCGCCATCGCATTGATGAGCACAATTGCAGATGCCAAAGCGATTGAAGATGTAATGCAATTGATTGTGAGCTTCCTGCGTCTTGTTCGTTGCATACGGTGTCTCCTGTGGTGGTGGCATTCAGCGTTTGCCCGAGCCGGCATGGCGGGACCAATCGCAAACACGCGCGTTTCCGCGCCGGTCGCCCAACGGTATCCGAGGCCATATCTCTGGTAAACCGATCCGTATCGGTACTTGCTGAACATTACTTGCAACCGAATATGATGTCAAGAACCAGTAGCGCGCCTGCCGAGGCCCGCAACATTCATGCTTAACTCGCACTCTGTCTCGTTGCAAAAGGGACCGCTCAGATAAGTCTTGCTGCGGTGGCGCTCAAGTGACAACTTCCGCCATTGCCCTGCTAGAAAAAACTTGGTCTAATTTAAAGAGATCCCTGAGACGTTCGCGATCGACATCTTTCCAGTATGGCCAAGATACTCATTGTTGAAGACGATCAAGTTCTAGCCGATCTTGCGCGTGAATGGCTGGGCTTTGAGCACCACACAGTAGATGTCGTCGGGGACGGCACGGAGGGGCTCGACCGCGTCAAACACTACGAATATGACCTCATCGTGCTTGATTGGCAGCTACCAGGAATATCCGGCTTGGAGATTCTCCGCGAATTCCGCGCCTCGGGAGGGACAGCGCCCGTGCTGATGCTGACCGGACGCGGAACCGTCAGCGACAAGGAAACGGGGCTCGACTCCGGTGCGGACGACTATCTCACCAAACCTTTCCATGCCAAAGAACTGTGCGCCAGGGTGCGGGCGTTGTTGCGGCGGCAGCGCGGTTATCTGGGCAACGTCGTCCAGGTTGGCGATCTCGTACTCGATCGCATGAGCTATAAAGTTACAAGAGGCGGAGAAGAAGTGAAGCTCGTACCAAAAGAGTTTGCGCTTCTCGAATTTCTCATGCGCAATCCTAATCGAGTCTTCAGCCCTGAGCATTTGTTGAATAGCGTATGGCCGACCGAATCTGATGCAACAGTGGATGCTTTGACGACTTGCATCAAAAGGTTGAGGAAAAAAATCGATGTCGAAGACAAGCCATCGATCATTCAAACCGTATATGGCGTCGGTTACAAACTGGAAGCAAAGTAAAGCCCCTAAGCACTGCGAAGATAGAAGGAATTGTGTGGAGGGCGAAAATCTCTGGGATCAGAAGCGCAGCTTTGGGCTACCAATTCCGAGAGCAACTGAGCTGCATCAAGGCGCACTGAAAGCGTGCATCCAGGCATGACCTCGTTAAAGTTGACGGCGATCGGTGGACGCTCTGGAACGGAAGTAATGAGGAGGCATTTTGTTTTGCTTCTAAGAAGAAGTTTGCCAATCGTCCCAGTGAGCTGCCACACGGCATCAAACCCCTCCAGCAAAAGAAAGAGCTCCACAACCGACATGACAGCCGGGATATCGCCAAAGTCTTTGATGAGCTGGTTCGACTTATACAGATTGCAGACGAGAATCGCCCGCACTATTTCTTCAGCGCGCAAACGAATCAACGGCACAGTGGTTTCGGGCATCACGTGGAGACTGATGATAGCTCGATCTTGCCTCACTCCAAGATTCTTCGGCGGCGGATTCAATGCTCCTGCCGGCTCTTGCAAGAGAGATTCATGTATCGTGAGTTCGACGCTTGCAGGATCGAATGGGTTGCCAATGTGTCCGATAGGTATGTTGTGCCACGTCGACTTCATTGGCTCTTTCTTGCGTGTCGCGGCATTTCGTGAGGCCGGTGACGAGCTTTGCGCAAGATTATTGTGCGCGGTGGGTATCGGCGAGCCATTGCTTTCACACAACCTGGAGTCAAGCAATCTCTCACCATCAAGATATTCATATACATTTTGAGAACCGACATAGCATTCGCCGCGATGAGCGAAATCTGCAAAAGGCAAACTGTTCATTGGCAATCTCCATGGAAAGAAGAGGTTCTAGGCAACGTTCTTTGTCGCCCTTGATTCCAGATAATGCGCGCGAAGAAGCCGCGCCGCTTCGTCAAATGATGATTCACCAGATTCGACCATCTGCAGGTAAGCTTGTGCGTCAAGCATCACGCTCTCATCGATTCGTTTCGCCAACATAAGAACTCTGTCAACGAAGCCGGGCTGCTGCCCTGAAGGCGAGAGACTCAACGTATAGTCGACGTCCGGCGGAACGGCAGCCTCTATAAGCAGATCTATGACCCGACTGATCCTCTGGCATTCAAAAACAATGTCTTTGAGGGGAACATCAAGAGATTGCGAATGAGACAGCAGTTGACTCGCATGTTCGCGCCAGATGGCTCTCTCCGCGACAAGATGCTGAAGTTGAAGCGCGGTCGTTAAGACACGCTCGGTGACGAGCCCGGCGTCCAAAATGACCTGTCCGACCTTTTCGCCGCGTGTAAGGGCGATCTCCAGTGCGAACGCGGCATCGCTTTCACTGATCAGCCCTGCAGCCATTATCAATTCCAAAAGTCGCGGTCGCTCTCCTTCATTTTTCGATTGATGCCCCAGCGTCTGGCAGGCTCTCTTAAGGGCGATTTTCCGAAAGTGGACGAACTCCAGCAAGCGAAGCGCCTTTTCCGTATCGATGCTTCCACCGTCAACCATCATTCTCAGCTCGAGACAAGTAAAGAGGAGGCTGGGGGACAATACCGTCTGCGCTACCAACGCTCGTCCAATCAAACAGTCATATTCAACGCATAGTCGAGCCGCCGCCTGAACGGAGTCCCGCGTGGCTATTCCGGCAGCGATGACAAATTCACCGATGTCATGCGGCCCCACATACGTGTTCTTTTGCACACCAGTAAGCGTCAGTGCCTGATTTATATCAATTTTCCTCAGGCGCACTTCTTGCAGCACCTTGTGTCCTGCCTCCACGGCAAGCGATCCCTCCCTCACCAGCTGCTGAACGGCAAGCGCAGATGACAGCTCTCGGTCGTTAATAGCGCCTGACATCAGCAAAACCCGTCCCAGAGGTATGGTTGCTTTCCTCGCCACCAAAAGCGACGACGATAGAGTTTCTCTTTCTACCAATCCGCCGCCTACGGCCAATTCTCCGAGTCGAGTTTTGACGGCATTGCGGGACATAATCATAGACATAATCGCTCTCCTCTTTTAAGCATCGACAGATTCGTCCATGCATGCAGGGTGTCAAAATTGAAAAGCTAAGCGTGCCGCTGCCTATGAAAGCGCGGCATCGCATCTGGTGTCACCAGCCGCGCTCCTGCAGCTGAAATCATATCGCGCTCTTGCAACAGAACAGGTCTCACTTCTCCGTGTAATCGCCCGTCTCTTCCCAAGTAGCCGATTTTCAAGCCATCCTGATAGAAATGAATTTCAGCCGTAAACTGGCACAGCCTAATGTCGCTGAAACCGAGACGCGAACTAATTCCCTCATACATCACGGCATACGTACCGTTTTCCTGGAGGCGGAACTCAACAGAAGATTCATCTGCGTTAGCAATGACCAATGCTTGCACACGCGGCGCCTGCGGCTTGCTGTCGTTTGTGTACGTTACAACCACTTGAGCCTTGCCGCGGCGAAACCACCAGAGAAGTCCATCAAGCTGCCTGACTTCATCGCTCGTCGACGGCGGAGCAGGGTTAGGGACTGCCCAACGCAACCCCCCGCTCTGATTTTTGCAGAGATCTATGGATGCGCGTGTGGCCGCATGAGATCCTCTATGATCTCGACCATCCACACTCTTGATCATCCCCGACTGGCTCCAGAAGCCGCCGGCCGGCTGCCGTTCGCTCTTCCACTGATGCGCTCGTTCTGATCGTTCAGATCGTTCGGCTCCCTCAGCGCGTCCGGCGCGTTCAGCGCGTTCGGATCGTTCAGCGCGTCCGGCGCGTTCGGATCGTTCGGACCGTTCGGATCGTTCGGATCCTTCAGCGCATCCGGCGCGTTCCGCCCGTTCTCCGCGTCCACCGCGTTCTCCCGAATGATGCCGAACATCATTGGAATTTGAAAAGTGCTGCAGTGATTGTTCAGTCAACTGATTCGTCATCGCGATCAAGTCACTTGTAGTGTTCATATGCAAATTCTCACAGGAAGGGAGGGGACAAGCTGAGCGTCAAGTCGTAGCAGCAGACACACGCGATGATGCCGCATCACACTGCCGACCTCTGACCTCGTCGGCATTACGACTGCTTTAGTGGGCTAAACGCGATCTTTACGACTCGCTCTGGTAACTGCACTGAGTCTCGAATTCGATGTCGAACTCCGTCTCAACACTGATAGAGTACGGTAATTACGTAGTGTTTGCAGTGTGTAATTGCACAGCATCGTGCAAAGAAGCCTAACGCATTGGTCCTTACGGTCCTCTCCCGAGGCGCCTTCTTGAGAGACAAGCTGACTGCCTGACAAAAAACAGAGGTGGTACCGTACAAGATACCACCTTCTGCCTCTCTCCCTGGCAAGATTTGGTTAACGCCGAGCAACACCCACTGTTTGGCTAGCCATTTGAGTCTGGTAATTTGGGATCAAAATAGGAATTAATGCAGGGGCTGAAGAATTCGTTTCGGAACACCTCGGCCCCTGCGGGCTCTGCGTCATTAAAGATAGTCCCTTCGGGACAATCTCTAAAGGTGCAATTCAACAGAAGAAAGTGTGCCGCATCACATCCGGTATCACTGCTCTTGTCCTTCGTGAAGGCACAGCACATGCTAACCGCGTAACAGTCAAATACGTCCGCTGTTCATTTTTGCAAATACAGCGGCGAGAGTTCCCGCAGCTGCGGACGGTTGAGCAACGAGTGACTCTTCATCTCCTGTCCAGACAATCTCCGGAATTGAAACAGGCTTCGCTCGTGCTGGGGAATGACTGGGCGGAACGGAATGATGGTGCATCTCATGAAGCGCAGGCGCTTCAGCATGTGAAGCTTCTCGCCTCAATGAAGTGTTGCCGGGATCCGATTTGGCAGCGGGGTCTGTGGAGACAGGAAGTATCGCCTCAAGTTTTGCCGCAACTTCCTGTTGTGAATGCTGAATGGCGGCTTCTCGGGCAAAGGCGACGTCCGGTGTCCTCTTCAAGGGAGGCGGAGACTGAAGTGATGATGAAACCAACTTTTCTGGCGCATCATATTGGATGGCAGCTTTAGAAAGTGCCGCCACTATTGGTGCGGCGATGGCGTGGGCGTTGCCGGCAACGGCTGAGTGCGCTTTTGGCGCCTGCGGTATTTCCACAGTTGCTTGATCGTTTTGGGCGCTCACCTTCCCCGCGAGCATGCCGCCAAAATAGACATGGTGCTCCTGAAGGTCAGCTGTATCACGCGCGTAAAGCTCAGCTTGCTGAGCGACATGCACTTGGGCCGAGGCGGGTTTGTTGCCCTTGATGCCAGGTTCTGGCACGGGAGGCGCAACTGCTGCTCCAAGGACATTCTCGAGACGGCTCATGAAGTCCCTGGCATGAACTTCCATCTCATGATTGGCAGGCGTCTCGAGTACATGCCCTCCTGATCCATTGGCCGTGACAGGGTGTCGGCCATTGTCGCTTAAGAGCGGCGGCGGCTCCGGACGCGACGATTTCGGCGTCCTCTTCGTGGAAACGCCAGGTGCGGTCAACGGAAGCGCGCCACTGGCGATGGTCGGACGAGCACCGCCGGGAGTTCCACTCTCAACTCTCTGAATAAGCGCGTCGAACGACGAAGAACCAAAAGACGGCTCGGCAGATGAGGCCGCAGATGAGTAGGCACTTGAGTGGGCAGGTGAGTCGGCTGACAGGGCGAACGCGCGCGCAGTCTTTGGCTGCGCGTCAGCACTGGTGGTGGCCGCTCGTTTAGCCGCATCTTGTGAGGCGGACAACTCATCTTGCGCCTGCACACCTCTTGCGAGTAGTCTTCCACTCAAATGCGCCGCCGCGTGCACATCGCGAAGAGACTCACCGCCGTT
>DATNRC010000101.1:0-3611 GCA_036703705.1 Candidatus Obscuribacterales bacterium | reverse complement strand
GAAGGGATAGTCGTCACCGGGCCTGGTGGCACCGGCGTTAGTGACGATGGTGACGCGCCCTGAGCCCGAGCCGCCGGTGGTGTCAATGTTCCTGATGTAGATGTTGGCGCCGTTGGACCAGATGACGACGTCTTCGCCTGCTGTCGTCACTTCGGCAACTGTCATGTCGCCGGTACCTTCATTCCAGTAGACGGGATCGCCATGACAGATGTGCTCGGCGACGTGAAGCTCGCCTGACTTCACGCCAAGGCTTACTGCTCCTGCCTTGACGCTGACCGTGCCGTCGATGCTGTTTGCCGAGACATCGAGTGTCTTTTCGCAGTCGAAAGCAACATCAGGAGCGTGGAAGGCGCCGCCACGCACTACGAGATCGTTGTCTGATTTGAGAGTAATCTTTGCAGGCGACAGGCATGAGCCGGAATGAGCGATGAGCCTCTCGACGTGGATCTCGAGGTCGCCCTCCTGAGAGAGAACCTCGCCCTCGTTTGTGAAGTCAGCTGCAGTGAGAACCGCGCCATGCGGCAGCTCAATGCGACCGTGGTTTTCAACGCTGGCGAATTGCGCGGAGCCGGCAAGAGCAATGGTCTCGCCTTTGCCCACGACAAGCGTTTTCTTGCTCTTCTTAGTTTTTGCTTTACCGCCGCACCCGCAAGGTGCATCAGTTGCTTTGATTACTGGTGCAGGTGCAGCAACGCTCTCCGGTATTTCATTTTGGATGATTGGAGCGGGCGCAGCTGCAGCGGTGACAAAAGCATTGTCCGCCGGCGTGCCTGTTCTGGTTGGGCGTTCGATTCTCTTGCGCCTGCCGGATTTGTTGCCGGCACGAGCAAGTTCGGGATGCACCGATTCTTCCGATGGTGCTACGAAGCTCGGTTCGATTGTTTGCTTCATTTTGATTTCTCCGAGTGGCCGGCATGAAGCCAGCCTGTTTCTCTTGTGTTTTGCGCAGAAGAAGGGGCGTGCTGCCTGGTGACAGCACGCCCCCGCGATTGACTTACAGCATTACTTCAACGAGCATGCCGGACTTGAAGACGGTGCCGTCGTTCTCGATGGCCGTGTCGCGGCCGCTGGTGTTGCGCTCGAGCAAGCTCAGCGCGACCTTTCCTCTGGCCGTCACGGACAGGTCACAGCCTGATGATTCCGAGCTGCGGGAAAAGATAATATCCTTGGCGCAAGCATGCAGGCGTTTTGAATACCGTAGGATTCATGCCAAGCTTCGCGAGGACGGCGACGCTATTAATCACAAGCGCATCCATCGCATCCACACGGAGGAGAATTTGAAAGTAAGGATCAGCAAGCATACTCAAGCGTGGGCGGCAAAACAGGGAGTAATTCTCGATTTCATCGAGCCCGGCAAGCCCATGCCAAACACATTCGTTGAATCGTTTAACGGCAAATTTCGCGACCAATGTTTGAACGATAACTGGTTCACGAATATTGACGACGCGCAACAGCGCATTGAACAATGGTGGAGGGATACCGAACGCCTGCACAAGCCAGGCAAATGTACTTGGCATCAGCTGGCTAACTTTCGGTTGGCCCGAAAAAAGGGGAGCACACTCTCTGGAGGCGAAAGCCCCACAGTGACCCGCCAAGTGGCGAAGGTACGGGCATTTTGAATGCAAGTTTCAGTATGAACTACTTAACTGTCTGTCGACAACATCAAAGATTCACACTCAAAAGCTAGACTATGATAAGAACATTAGTCAGATTTCGGAGGATTATCTGGATGAACAATGGTCCCAAGTTGTTTCCTTTCTCCCTTGTTTTCCCTCTTCTATTTGGTTCAATGGCCTCCGCAGACAGCCAAAAGGATTCCTCGCTCGGTAATCTGAGAAACTGGGACATTATAGTAAGAAGCTTCCAAGGTGCGCACTTTAAAAGAGGTTCGCTTTCCGATCCTATAACGATTTACTTGAATCGACCTGGAGCTTCTAATGCTGTCGCCATTCTAGTTGTAAAGCCGGACGGAACGCCAAATCTCAATCCTGATTGTTTCGACTATGGACCCATTCCACGTTTGCGTGAAATTACATCTGCACAGGCAGAGCAGCTTTGGAGTGTGAAACCTGCAGACCAACCGAAGAAAGACGGAATACGAACATTCGATCTTCGTTCATATGAACCGAACAGTTTCAAACTTGATGTCGAATTCCAAAACGATCACTTACGAAAATTCCGTGTGAGGACCAACGACTGTGCGACCCGCATCAACAACAATTGGTATGAAGTAAAGTAAGCTGAGGAGGGCATTGCACTCCCCTGCCAAGCTATCAATGGTGCTAAGTGCTAAGCGGTGCTAAGACACTGAGGCGGATTAAGTAATGCTTGCGTCCAAGCTATGGAGCTGATATCCGGGACGGATAAAGATCTTGCAGTTTACGGACGGTGGGATTTTACCCTTCACCAATTGCGAGGCATATTCCAGGACACAGGGGAAGTTTCCGCTCTGCAGGATCCATGAGCCATTAGGATCAACTGTCAGGAATGGTGGCACCTGGAAGCTGTACGCTTTAAACGCAAAGCACTCCGCGAAGAGCCCGGCCCAGCCCCGTCCGTCTCCTCCATTCTTACTGAACCACTTTGCCACAAGTCTTCTAGCGATCCTGCTGTTCGTCGAACGTGCGTAGATAGGATTCAGTTTTCCATCTGTACAAACAGCGATACCCGTTGAATAATCAACAAGATATTGAAGCATCGTCGTGCAAGGGTGCCGTGCCGTTACGAGATTCACATAATCAAGCTTGAAAAAGCTCTGGCGGACAAGGATATCGTAGTCATCGCCGTCTTCGCTCTTTGAGGCCACACCATTCAAAGCGAAGTCAACGGCATGCCCTAACTCGTGCAGTAACGTCTCTGGGAGTTGGATATCTGTTTGAATGAAACGGGGTCCATGGAAGAACACGGTCGAGTATATCGGTATGGCCGAAACCGGCCAGGTGTTCTTCGGCGCAATCTGAAATGTTTGTCCTGCAGTTAGATCATCTGGTGTATCTGCCATGGGCAGGGCAAAAAACTTAGCCATGTCCGTTCCCTCTTCATGGATGGAAATGCAAACACCTTGTCGCCTCCTCATGAATGATTTCAAGTTACCATTCAGTCCTTCCAGGACGTTTAGAAGCAATTGTCGCTTCGGATTTCTTGTCGATGTCCAGAACGTAATATGGTGCTCACCGCCGGGTGAATACAGCGATTTCGATGTCCTGATTTGCTGGCAATGTACCCCATTCAGCGAAATCATGCCGTCCTCTGCATTTTCGGCCAGTTTCTCGCCTCCATCAACATCCATCAATCGACGAACGTCAATACCGCCGCCATCAGTAGTTGATTTTGCTTTATTGATCCGAATGAGACCTCCGCGGCCGTCTTTCATTCCCTTTGCGGTAATGAATTTGGTCTTTATCGCCGAAAGGTCTACAGGCTGACCGCTTTTCATCTTCACTTTGCCGCCCTTTCCGCCACCCTGCCCGGCATCAGCATGGAACTTGGGATTGGAGCCCAAGACTATTCCGCTGTCCGCCTCGAAATTCAAGACGCCCCCATCGCCTTTGTTGTGCCCAGATACATTAAACTCCCCAGCCAGTGTCAGCTGTGAATTTTTCGCCCGGACT
>DATNRC010000100.1:0-14558 GCA_036703705.1 Candidatus Obscuribacterales bacterium | reverse complement strand
AACACCTTGCAAATCGCCATGGGGCGCGAGCCTACGGCGTCTCTTGATGGTATGGACGAATTGGCGCAACTCGACGCCATCATGCACCAGATGTCCAGTGAGCTCGCATCGACCCGCCACAGAGAGCGATCGCTCATTGATAACGCCGCGCAAATCATTTGCTCGCTGAGCGATGTGTACGCCATTTTGGATGTCAATCCGGCGATTGAGAAGATGCTGGGCTACAAGCCTGAATCTGTCCAGGGCACAATGGTGCAGGCATTGTTCCACCCCCAAGACAGAGAGGAAGCGTACGAGCACCTTCAGCGTTCTAAGGCTTCGGAAGCGGAAGTCAATTTCGTGGTGCGCATGAGGACACAGGGGGGGACTTATCGCTACACGGAGTGGACTGCGCGCTGGTCGGCTGAGGACAAGAACGTCTTTTGCATCGTGCAAGACATCAGCGAACGAAAAGAAGCGGAAAAATTGCGGCAAGAAGTGATTGCCATGGTCAGCCACGATCTGCGCGCGCCGCTGACATCGCTTAACATCTCGCTTGGTATGGTTGTGGAGGGCGTTCTTGGCCAATTGACCGAGCGGGGCGTCAAGATACTTACCAGGGCTCAGAATTCAGTGATCGCGCTCATCGGCATGATTAACGATCTGCTCGATCTGGAACGCATCGAATCAGGCGCATTTCAGCTCGCTTACCAGCCCACCGAGTCGAAAAAACTTTTGCAGGAGGCTGTTGACATGGTGGCGGCACAAGCCGAGCAAAGAGGCATTCGCATTGAGTCGTCAGGCGATAATCTGATTGCTTCGATGGACTCTGACCGGGTGCAGAGGGTGCTCGTAAATCTGATTGGCAACGCCATAAAATTCTCGCCCCCAGGGGGTAAAATCTTCATCTCCAGCTTCAAGTGCACGGTCGGCGACAATAAAGGCATCGAGTTTAGAATCACAGATCAGGGCCCGGGCATTCCGAAAGACAAGCTGGACCTCGTGTTTGAGAAATTCCAGCAGGTGGGGACCGGCTCTGAAGGAGAAAAGAAAGGAAGTGGTCTGGGTCTTGCGATCGCCAAAGCCATCGTGGAAGCTCATAATGGTGCGATTGGCGCCGACAGCCGCGAAGGGCACGGAACGACCTTCTGGTTTCGCCTGCCGGACGAAGTGAGAACTCGTGAGAGCGTGAGGAGCGCCAATTAGTGAAAAAATCGCCAGCCCGTCCTGATTTCAAAGGGATATCTTCATATGCGGCGGCGGCGCTCGCCCTTGCTGTTGGTACCATCAGCAGTGCCAGGGGAGAGCATGCGCTCCAGAGCGAAAGTGGTGAACCGCGGCTGCATCGCGCCACTGGCAGCCGCTCGTCTCATAGCGCTCAAAAAGCCAAAGCGGCCGTCTCTCCGCCGAACTCCAGCGGCAAATTGGCGGACGATCCGGAGTTGCTGAGATACCGCCGCCTTGTGTTCGACGGCGAAGACAAGAAGTGCCTGGAGGTGGCAAGGGCGCGAGCGAAGACGGCGAAGAATGCGGCGGGATGGTACGAGCTGGCTGCTCTTGCCATCATGATGAGCAAGCATGGACAGGCGCTCGCATTCGCTGAGAAAGCATACAGTCTTGCCCCAGACGATGCCAACGTCCTGGCCACGCTCGCTCGTGCCGTCAGCGGGCGCTCACCCGCTCGGGCGCTGGCGCTTGCCGATCGGGCACTGGCTCTTTCGCCGAACAGCGGCAGAGTAAGAGCGATTGCTGCTGACTGCTACGCCAGGGTCGGCTCCGGTGGAGAGGCAGAAGGTTTGTTTGTGAGCGCCATTAAACTCAGTCCCGGCGATTTCGAGGTCAACTCTCTGGCGGCGTCATTTTTTGAGAGGATGTTGAATTTCGAGCAGGTCGAAGGCTGCTACAACCGCCTGATCAAAAACTACCCCAGATGCGCCTCGGCATACGTGTCGCGAGCACTCTTCAGGCGCGGCAATGGTGAGCTGAAAGGGGCGATCAGCGACATGAGCCGCGCGATAGAACTGAGACCGGACGAAATCGCTTTTTATGGGCATCGAGGCAAGCTTCTGGCTAAGGACGGGCAAAATGCAAAGGCGATTGAGGATTTCACCAAGCTGTTAAGCGGGTGGCAGCAGGGCACAGCATATGGAAGACGCGCCGAATGCTACAAAAAGTTAGGCAAATATACGAAGGCAATCGATGACTACAGCACGGCATTGAAATTGATAGACAGTGGGTATCGCGACGATCAAAAATTCAATCCGCCAGACAACAGAGATCAAGAAGACTATTTGTTGTGGTGGACGAGCCGCGCGCAATTGTATGAGAAGGTGGGCAAGATCGATCTGGCGATACATTCCCTCAGTCAGATGGTCAACAGGGAAGGAAGCACGGCCGGCCTTTTGGAACGCGAGAGGCTCTACCGCAAGGCAGGCAGATACGATTTGGCGCTTGCCGATCTCAATCGTTTGATTGCACAAGACAGGGACGTCGCCGAGCTGTACAGGACAAGAGCTGACGTTTATCGCAAACTGGGAAACAAGGCGAGGGCGGATGCCGACATCATGAGGGCCGATCAACTTGATAAAACGGGAAGGCTGCCCTGAAAAGCCTCACAAATCGGTCTTCGCAGCCAATCCGGCCCGGTGGGCGCTGGCGCTGGCTCTTGCTTTCGGTCGGTTCCTCACTCATGCCGCTCTGCCCGCTGAGGTGCCGCTTACTGTCTATCTCAATCCTTACGTCGATCCGCCTGAGCTCAAAAAAGAGAAGAAGAGCCTGCGCTATTTCCTCGACATGCTTGTTGACATGGCCGAAGCCGGTCCGGCTCTTGGAGCTTATGTCGGCGGCGAACGTTCGCTGGATATGGGCAGATATCCGCAAGCAATCGAAGAATTTACCCGCGAGCTGGCGAAAGGAAATGTCACCGCCGATGTTTATCGCCAGCGCGGTTACGCATATGCCATGCTGAGAAAGTTCGACCGGGCCGCAGCCGATTTCACCAGCGCTCTCAAGCTGGAGCCCATCGATGTGGTGACGATGCACAACAGGGTTGCTGCCTTGAAGCGCCTGGGCAAATCAGCTGAAGCGCAAAAGGATGTGGCTTATATGGAGCGGCTGGGGGTGACCAGGGCAGTCGTGCGGCAGTATGAGCGAGCCATCGCCTTTCTCGATCGCGGACAGTCGATGGAGGCGCTCGAGCTTCTCCAGCCTCTCAGACCGAAAGTGCCGCGCGAACCTTACCTGTACACCTTACTGGCACAGGCTGCTGCGCTTTCGGGCGGCATTCCGCAGGCGCGTCAATATTTGACTCAGGCAATCAAATTGGCTCCCCATCTCGGTTATCTCTATCACGCCAGGGGGCTTGCCGCAGCAAAGCAGTACGATTATGAGAACGCTCTGTCTGATTTGACGAAAGCAGTGAGCATCTCGCCCGATCGCTATTGGACGATGGAGCTTTCCTCGCTCAAATTGATGCTCGGAGACACAAAAGGAGCGCTCAATCTTTCCGACCAGGTGTTGATGAGGCATCCCAGATGGTTGCAGGCGCGCGCCCAGCGCATTCAAGCGTTGCGCCTCAGCGGGCGCTTTCAAGAAGCGCTTGCCGAATGCGCGAACGCGCTTAAACTGGCGACAAGAGATGAGGAGAGGGTTTTGATATTGGCTTCTGAAGCAGAGCTTTGCCTGAAGAAAAACATCCCCGGCCGAGGTCTTGCTGCGCTCGATAAGGCCCTTCAGATCAACAAAAAATCCGGAGGCAATGCGGAAGGCAATCTCAGTCTTCTCAGAGCGAGGCTCTATACGGCGATGGGAAGGCACGCCGAGGCGGAGACGGATTATGATGCGGCCATCAAGCTGAATGCCGAAGACGGCGAGCTTTACTTCTTGCGGGCCAGGTGTTTGCAAAGGCAGCAAAAATTTGAGCGTGCTGTTCTTGATCTGACAAGCGCGCTCAAAGTCGATCCCGAGCATGGAGACAGGTACTATCCGCTTCGCGCCGCCTTATACGACAGTTTGAATATGAAACGGCTCGCCGATGCCGATCGGCAGGCGGCAAGAAAGTTCAACGAGCGTCTGAAGAAACTGCCACAGATGCAGCGCTAGCCTGGGGCATGGCGACCGATTGTGAGCCCTTGCTTAGGCGCGTCTTTTCAGTCATGCCTGCTCGAGTGGTGCAGGCAAACGACGGAAAGCGGGCGGGCGCTTGGAGCACATCAATTCGACTCACTCCCCGAAAACGCTCTCATACGAATCTGCACGTATTGTGGTCTCCCCGCGTCCTGGAAGGATTCCGCCTCGTCCAATCAGGCGAATGCGCCTGCTTCATCTGGCACGTGGAGAGCGCTACTGCACCTGGTTGCCCTTAATCGCCCAGTCTGAAAGCACCTTGCTGAGGGACTCCAGCGTGACCGGCTTCGTCAAGTATTGGTCCATGCCGGCCTTAAAACAGCTGTCGTCGTCGCCTTCCATGAGGCGAGCAGTCATGGCCACGATGGGCGTGTGGCGACCGCTCTCGTTGTCTGATTCGAATTTACGAATGGCCTTGGTTGCTTCGAGACCGTCCATTTCCGGCAGGTCGAGATCCATCAAAATCAGGCCGAAGTTTTTCCTGGCAGCCGCTTCAACGGCTTGCCGGCCGTTTGCTGCTACCTGGGCATTCAAGCCCAGCCGTTTGAGCTGGCGCACCAGGACTTGTTGTTGCAAGGGGCTGTCTTCGACGACGAGCACCTCGGCCAATCTCTGCTCCCGCGGCGGAGCAGCCCGCTTAATCGGTCTGGGACAGATACCGTCCTCATCGAGCCTTTCAAGGATGTCCGTCAGGCAATCCATAAGTTGCAATTGCCTGACCGGTTTGACGAGATAGCCGGAGAATCCTGAGTTGGCGGCAATTTCGCCCTTGCCGGGCTCATCCAGGGCGGTGATGTACACGAGCTCCGTCGTGCAAATCAGCGGGTCTGCCTTTATTTGTTCTGCCAGTCTGGCGTTGCCTTCCGAATTATGTCCCAAGTCGATGATGGCGATTGTGTATGGATCGTGGTTTTGCGTCGCATTGCGCAGCATGGACAGTGCCTCTTCCGCGCTTGCTGCCGTGCCATTTCCCAGTCCGGCGCCGCGCACGTAGCGGTGGAGAATATCGCGCGATGTGGCGTTGTCATCGATTACCAGAACGCGAATATCTCTAAGTGGCAGTCCTGCACTCAATAAAGACGGTCCTGTGGCCACGTCTTCCGGAGCCTGCCGCGCCAGGCGAACGGAAAACCAGAATTGCGAGCCCTTTCCTTCAATTGTCTCGAGCCCGATTTGCCCGCCCATCAGATCGACCAGTTGCTTGCATATGGACAGCCCCAATCCGGTGCCACCGTATTTAGTGCTGCTCAGCTGCACGAAAGGTTGAAAGAGCCTCGACGAAGCGGCTTCTGTCATGCCTATTCCGGTGTCGGAAACAGAAAGACGAACGGTTACCCCTTTTGCATCTTCCGACTCCATCGTCGCTTTCAATACCACTTCGCCCTTGTCCGTGAATTTGATGGCATTGGAAGCGAAGTTCAGCAATATCTGACGCAGGCGGACCGGGTCTCCCATGAGAGTGGTCGGTATCGCGGGGTCGATGAAGGTCATCAAAGCTAATTTTTTCTGGCGGGCGGCATGCACCAGGAGTTCTGCCGTCCCCTCGACAAGAGAGACAATGGAGAAGTCCGTGATTTCAAGCTCGACTTTGCCTGCTTCGACTTTCGAGAAATCGAGCACTTCGTTGATTATCGAAAGAAGCGATTTGGCCGCTTCATTTATGATTTCCGCGAATTCTCGCTGTTCTTCCGTAAGCTCCGTCCTGGCCAGCAATTCGCTCACACCCAGGATGGAGCTGACCGGTGTCCTTATCTCATGGCTTATTTTGGCCACAAATTGCGATTTGTATTGGGACGCTTCAAGCGCCCGATCGCGGGTGACAGTGAGCTCTTTGTTGAGCGCCGCCAGCTCCAGAATGCGGTTTTCCAGCTCTTTATTGAGCAACTTGACTTTGTGCTCCGTTTGATGGCGCTCAATGGCGTGGCGGATGGCACGCACCAGCCAGCTGCCGTTTACCTGACCTTTAACGAGATAATCTTGCGCCCCTGCCTTGACTGCCTCCAGCGCCACCGATTCGTCATCCAGCCCGCTGAGCACAATGACAGGAACATCCGGCGCCTCGAGATGAATCCTGAGAAAAGTATCCAATCCTTGGCCGTCGGGAAGTGAGAGATCGAGCAGCACCAGGTCAATATCACCTGCGCTCAGCCGTTTGATTGAGGAGGAGAGGCGATCCGTTCGCTCGATTGTGAAAAACGTGGACTGGCTTGCCGAGAGCATAGTCCTGAAGAGCTTAGCGTCGGCAGGATTGTCCTCTACAAGAAGTACCCGGATAGTGCCTCGTGCCATTTTTCATTCCCCCGGCAATCTGACGATGGTGAACCAGAAGTCTTCAATGCTTTTCACTATCTCCATAAAGCCCTTGATGTCGAGCGGCTTGGTGATGAAGCTGTTGGCGTGACAGTTGTAGGTTTTGATGATGTCTTTCTCGTCTTCGGACGTCGTCAAAATAATGACAGGAATACGCTTGAGGTCCGGATCTTGCTTGATTTCCTGCAGCACCTCATAGCCGCTTTTCTTGGGCAGATTGAGGTCGAGCAGCACCAGATCCGGGCGCCCGGCATTTGCAAATTCGCCTTGCCGCCGCAAATAAGAGAGGGCCTTATCGCCATCTTTGACCACCCCGACCTTATTTTCGACTGTCATGCTCTTGAGAGCCATCGTCGTCAGTTTGATGTCGGCCGCACTGTCCTCGACAAGCAAAATCTCAACCGGGCTTAGCCTCGCGCGCACGGGAATCATTGCTTGCCTCCTGTCGCTGGTATCGTAAAGTAAAAGGTGGCGCCCTTGCCGAGCTCGGACTCTGCCCACATGGTGCCCCCATGGCGTTCAACGATGCGCCGGCAGATTGCCAGTCCGACGCCGGTGCCTTCATACTCATCGCTTGTATGCAAGCGCTGAAACATCTGGAAGATTCTTTCCGAGGATTCCATTGGAAAACCAATACCGTTGTCGTTTACGGCAAACAACCAGTGGCCGTTTTTGCGTTCGGCTGAGATGTTTACCTCTGGTCGCTCGTCGCGCCGGAATTTCATTGCATTCGCGAGCAGGTTCAAGAACAATTGGAAAATCTGGTTGGGGTCAGCCATAATCTCGGGCAGCTCGCCGCAGGTGATTCTGGCGCCTGCTTCTTCTGCGCTCAGGGAGAGCGCTTCACTTGCCTGTTTGAGAACGGCGTTGCAATCGGTGGGTACAAATTCTTTGCCGTGTGTTTGCACACGCGCATAGCTGAGCAGATCGGTCACCATTTGCTGCATGCGCTTGGCCGCCTCGATGATGAAGCTGAGGTTTTCCAGCGAATCATCGTCGAGCTTGTCTTTATTGTCTTGGGAAAGAAGCGATATGTAGCTGAGTATGGTACGCAACGGCTCGCGCAAATCATGGGCGGCGATGTAGGCAAAATGTTGCAGTTCGGCATTGGAGCGCTTAAGTTCGCTAGTCAACGCATTAAGACGTTCCTCGGCTTGCTTGCGTTCGCTTATGTCGTGAATGAAGGCGCAAAATGTATGTTTGTCTCCTTCAGGAACGACGAATATCGCCAGCTCGACAGGGAATTCCCTGCCGTCTCGATGCAGCGCTGATATTTCGATGCGCTTGTTGATAGCTGGACCTTCTCCCGTCTCGCCGTATTTCTTGAGACCTTGCCGATGCGCGTCGCGGTAGCGCTCGGGGATGATCATGTCGCTCAGCTGCCTGCCGATCGCCTCGTCGCGCCGCCAGCCAAAAATCCGTTCTGCCTGCACGTTCCAGTCGCGAATCACGCCCTCGGGATCGATCTCAACAAAGGCATCGTATGCTCTATCGATTATCAGCCGCGTGCGATCTTCGCGTCCCGCCAACGAACGCAGGTCTGTTTTGTCGTTAAGACTTGAGCCTGACATACGTCCTGACTACTCGAAAAGGGTGCCTGATCGAAGAGCATTCTCTGCTTCATTATCCCTTTTTTCTTTATACCTGGCCGATCGGTAACAAATCAGTCGTGCTGTCATTTCTTAATGAACGACGGGGCTGCAAAGGTTTTCGGGATGCGTGAAGATCGTCATTTCAGGGGACTCTTGTCGTCAATCACCCATTCTAGGTATTTGCTGATCATTTTCGGTTACGTCGATGGGTCACGCAAAATAGACGCGATTGAGAGCAAAATGAACGACCGGGAGTAAAGTAAAATGAATAGGCGAACCGCGTGCGAAAGGTGACATGCTCCCGGAGGGCGCACAAGAGCAGACACAACAAAGCAAACATCCATCGGGCAAAAGAAGAGTGGATGTGCTTGCGCTTTTGGCCGTTTATGCTTTTGCCATTGTCTTTGCTGCCTGGTACGTCGGCTCCGAGACGGCAATATACTGGAACGACAATAACTGCTATCAGGCTGCGGCCTGCTTTCTCAAAGACAGATTTGTCGAGTCGCCCCTGACGATGCCACTCTTGGTGGTGGCTTCATTCATGCTTACCCATAACCTCCTCTATGCGGCGCCGCTGCTGCCCTTTATTCTAGCCGGCGATTATTCTCGCTTCGCCTATGTGGCAGGCGTTGTTGCTCTGTACATGGTGCCTTATTGTCTTGTTATAGGCGGCATCGCCTCGCGGGTGCTGAAGGGCAATCAGCGAAAGATCTTCTGGCTGACGGTCGGATGCGCACTGACCCTGCCGGCGATGTGGAGCCCCGCGTTGCGCGGCTATCCGGATCATGCAGCAGCCCTGGCATTTGCCGGTGCAGTGCTTCTCTACATTGACGATTTCAAGCTGTCAAGCGCGCGCCGCATGTGGACGATCGCCGCATTGCTTGTGCTGTCCGTCATCACGCGCCGGCATTTTGCCTATGACGTTTGCGCTTTCTTTGCTGCTGCCGGCGCTCACAAATTCTTTCTCCTTATGGGAAGCGAGCGAGATGAGACCAGGACACTGCTCGTTGATGTCATTGCCGGCTATCGCAGATTGTTTGCCCTCGGCTTGATGTCATTGTTGTTGTTTTTTACCGCCGGATATCTGGTGGCAAAGGATGCCCTTTCGCACAACTACGGCAAATTATTTGCTTCTTTTGAAGTATCGCTTGCAAGCGGCTTGGCATACTTCATCGTTGCTTTCGGCATTATCGGATGGCTGCTTGCATTCAGCGGGCCGATCTTTGCTCTTATGATGCGCCGCATTAATTTGCTTCCGGCGAGCTTCGTATTTATTCTCGGCATTATCCAGGCAGTGACATGGCTCGCCGTCCCCCGCGAGCTCGGTGTTCACTATCTCCTGCATTTTACGCTTTTTTATGTCCTTGGTGTAAGTGCAGCTTTTGTGAGCCTGAGCAATCTTGGCGGCAGATTGAGGTGGGCAGCCGTCGCGGTTTTCTTGTCCTATGTGGCCATAAATGCCTTGATCGGATTCGCGCCTCAAAATGCTCTTGAGGCAGTGAATTTCAAGAGCACGCGGTTCGGGCTTCTTTCCGTCAACGAGCAGGACGGGGCGCCTGCTTCCTGGTTGGTGAGCGCCAATTACGCTCCGCAAGTGCGAGCGGCGAGCGATTTCCCGAAACTGAGAGAATTGACCGCGCAATTGGTTCGGTTGGCGCCGAATAAAGAGCTTGTTTATATTGCTGGAGTCTCGGCAGTAATCCATCCCGATATCTTCCACAATATGGAACGCATGGCGTATGGTCGCCACTTCGAGCATACGAATATGCCTGACGTGCCGCACGTCGATTCGCGCGATGCCTACCCGCTGGAGCGATTGATCAAGTCTCACCTTGTGGTGGTTGCCGATCCGCCGCAGCTCTTTCTTGCTCCTGAAGAGCAGAAATTGCTCACTTGCGTGGTCGAAATGTTCAAGAAGCATTGGGAGATATCGCAAGATTTCGAGCAATTGCCCATGACTTATGTGCTCTCACCGAATGTGAAAGTGACGTTGTGGAAGCGGATTCGACCGACATCATTGGCTGTTGCAGCACGAACGCTTGATGGCATTGTCGCTTTCGTCAATCGAAAGCCCGGCCAGCAGGACGCGTGGATTTCCTCCGCCGATGCCAGCCAATTCATGTCGCTGTTCGTCACCGGCTCGGAGATGCGCGACAGCTACAAGATTCCCTACGAGAGCTTCACTGCCGGCCACGCTCAAGAGCCATATTTGCTCTCGGTAGATCCTCTTCCTGACCGATTCAAATTCTCGGCCGGCGTGAGCAACAAGCTGCCGGAGAGTGTCACTGTCTCATGTCTCCTCCTCGACGGACAAGGACGGACAATCGAGAAGAAATCTTCCGCTCAGATTGCTGCTGGTGATGCCGACGTGACACTGGAGTTCGCAAGGGGAGCGGGAAAGCGATTGGCAATCGTTGTCGCCAAGGAAAAGTCGACAGCGGGGGCCGGTGGGGAAAGGTCGGTTACTCTTATCCGCCCCACCATCCATCCTCTCTGATGCCGTGACGAAAGGCCGTTCGCTCAGCTCTTGGCCGGCGGATGGAGGAGGCGCTCCTTGCCGGCGTCTATCAATCCCTTTGAAAGCGGCGGTTGCCGGCTCAGCCATACGGTGGAAGATTAAATTGCGGCCGCGCGCCTCTGACCGTCCTCAACTCCTTCGGATACGGACTATTTTGTGCTGCCGCATATTCGGAACCAAAGCTGCTCCTTTTCAGTCTCTACGCCGGAGGCTGTTATGCAAAAGGAAAGAGAGTGCGATTTTCGGCGTTTATTCGAATCTGCGCCCGGACTTTATCTTGTACTTGATCCGGATTTGACGATCGTAGCTGCCAGCGAAGCTTACCTGAAAGCGACAATGACGAGGCGCGACGATATCATCGGTCGCAATATCTTCGATGTCTTTCCGGATAATCCCAATGATCCTAACGCAACCGGGGTGCGAAATTTGACCGCGTCTCTGGAATGCGTGAGGCAAAATAAGGCATCACATACGATGGCGGTTCAAAAATACGACATCCGGCGACCAAAATCTGAAGGCGGCGGCTTCGAGGAGCGCTACTGGAGCCCGGTTAATTCACCAGTGTTGGACAATGACGGCCAGCTTGCTTATATCATTCACCGCGTAGAGGACGTAACCGAGTTTGTAAGGTTAAAGCAGCACGGGCAAGAGCAGAAACGGCAGAAACAAGAGCTTGAACTCAAGGCTGAAAAGATGGAGCAAGAAATATTTCTGCGCGCGCAAGAGATTCAGGAGAGAACCAAGCAGTTGGAGCAGGCAAATCAAGAGCTGGAGCGGCTGAACAAAGACCTGCAAATGGCACGAGATCAGGCCATAGAAGCCTCCAACCTGAAATCGGCATTCGTGGCCAATATCAGCCACGAGCTGCGGACGCCGCTGGCCGGCGTTATAGGACTGAACGAGCTTTTGCTGACGACCGAGCTGACCCGAGAGCAACGCGAATTGGCAAAATCCGTGCAGGATGGCGCGCAATCGTTGCTTACGATCGTCAATGACATTCTTGATCTGTCGAAAATAGAAGCCGGGAAAGCGGAACTTGAGGCTGTGCCGTTCAATGCGATCTTTGTTGTCCAGGACATCTCACGTTTGATGGCCGCCACCGCCAGGCACAAGGGGCTGAAGCTGGGAACGTTCGTTGATCAAAGCATTCCCCAATTTGTGATTGGAGATCCCACCCGAGTTCGCCAGGTCTTGCTCAACCTGATCGGCAATGCCATTAAGTTCACGGAAAAAGGCACGGTTGACGTGCAAGCAGTTGTTGAATCTCAATCCGCTGATACAGTAACAATTCGTTTTTCCGTCACTGACACCGGCATCGGCATAGCACCAGATGAGCATCGTTTCTTGTTCCATCCCTTCTCTCAAGTTGACAGCTCTAACAAGCGCAAATATGGTGGCACGGGACTGGGACTGAGCATCAGCAAACGCTTCGTCCACA
Organism: Candidatus Obscuribacterales bacterium; assembly: GCA_036703705.1. Lineage (GTDB taxonomy): Bacteria > Cyanobacteriota > Vampirovibrionia > Obscuribacterales > Obscuribacteraceae > DATNRC01. The sequence continues at coordinate 2,596 of DATNRC010000100.1, read as the reverse complement.
TGATGGGCGGTGAAATCGGTGTGGACAGCGAGAAAGGAAAAGGTTCTACGTTCTGGTTCAGCATTCCCTTTCGCAAAGAGCCGAAAGCGCCTGGTGCTGAGCCGCGCGAGGACGTGACGCCGCCGGTCGAACGCATAGCGGGCAACAGGCTTGTTTTGTTCGTGGAGGACAATGCTTTGATACAGCTGCTGGCTATGAAGCAATTTGCGAATCTGGGCGTGCAGGCGCACATCATGTCAAACGGGCGGGAGGCTTTGGAAGCCGTTGGAATGTGCAATTACGACCTTATCTTCATGGATTGCCACATGCCGGAGATGGATGGCTTTGAGGCGACCAAAGCGATAAGAGAGGATGAGAAGCGGTCAGGAAAAGGAAAACATTCAATCATCATCGCCGTGACGGCGTCTGCCATGCCGGGGGACGACGCAAAATGTCTCCAGGCCGGCATGGATGATTATATGAGCAAGCCGTTCACCATCGAGCAATTGAGGGCCAAATTGCTGAAGTGGTTGAGCCCGGCACCATTTCCTCCGGGAGTGCCTTAGGTTGCTCGAATGGCAGCCTGGGCGTTGGTTCATTCCAAGACTCTAAGGGTTTGCCGTCTGTAGTGGTTTGTGTTGCTCGAATGGGAGCTTGGGCGTTGAGAAAACGAGCGAGGACCTGCCGAAGACCGATGGAGATCGTCTCTCTCTCGGACGCCAGCTCAAACAGTCAAGCGGTCAATAAATGTCGTCGATCAAATAAAGCGGACGGCGTTTGATTTCGTCATGCAGAATGCCCACGTATTCCCCGACGATGCCGAGGCATATGAGCTGAATGCCGCCGACGAAAAGAACGACCATGATGATGGACGTCCAGCCGAGAACTGCTGTTTTGGAGATGTACTTGATGTAAAGCGCGTAAATGGCGTACAGCGCCCCGGCAAGAGCGCACAACAGGCCGAGCATGCTTGCCAGCCTGAGAGGGAGGATGGAGAACGAGCTGATGCCGTCCAGCGAAAAACGCAGCATGCGCAAAAACGGATAATGCGTCGCTCCTGCATAGCGCGCCTGGCGGTCATAATCCACGAAGTCTTGTTTGAAGCCAAGCCAGGCAACAAGCCCGCGCACATATCTATGCCGTTCTCTCAGCTGGGCAAACGATTGTGCTGCGCGTTTGGACAGCAAGCGAAAGTCGCCCACGTCAACAGGTATTTCGACATCGGAGATTTCCTTGAGCAAGCGGTAGTAAAACTTGGCGGTGAGCTTTTTGAATCTCGACTCGCCTTCGCGCGTCTTTCGGCGTGCATGAACGATCTCGGCTCCCTGTCTCCATTTTTCCACAAGCTTGGGAATGAGCTCAGGCGGATCTTGCAAATCGCCGTCGATGATCACGACCGCGTCGCCCTGCGCATGATCCAATCCGGCGGTGATGGCAATTTGATGGCCGAAATTTCTGGAGAAATTGATAATTCTAATGTGAGGATTATCAGCCTTGTTCTTGATTAGTGCTTCGAGCGTTCTGTCCTTGCTGCCGTCGTTGATGAATATGAGCTCGTAGCGGCAATTCATTTTCTCGACCACATCTTTGAGCCGCCGCATACATTCAGGTGCTACGTGCTCCTCGTTGAACATGGGCACGACCACGGACAGCAGGTAATCCTGGCTGGCGGCGGTATCGAGCATCACCGGCAGGCTTTGCTCCTCGTTGCGCATAGCGTTGACGACGGACGGCAAGATGTCGCTTGTTTTGTCGCTTTCGGGCATCAATTTGTACTAAGGCATCGATGGGAACAAAGGAGATTTACCAACAATTACACCAGCGCCTGCTTCCAAGCATACACCACAAATTTTGCGGCCAAATTGGGTACACTATATCAATCAAAGCATCTTCAGCCGTACGGGGCTTGTATCTTGACAGGCGAAGCGACAGTTCAAGCAAACGGAAGAACCCGCGAGCTGGCTAAAGGCATCAGGATTTCCGTTCTTGAGCAGTCGAAGCGAGCGAACGTAGGGCACATTGGCTCGGCGTTGTCGATTGCCGATATCCTCGCCGTCCTTTACTCCGACGTCGTCAAGATCAAATCGCTTGAGGACCCGGAGCGGGACCGTTTCATTCTGTCCAAAGGTCATGCCGCTCTGGCGTTATTTGCCACTCTCCGCCATATGGGCTGGCTCACTGAGGATGAGCTGTCCACTTATTGCGCCGATGACTCCCTTTTGGGAGCCCATCCGGAAGCTGCTCTTGCCGGCATTGACTTCTCCACCGGTTCTCTTGGAATGGGTCTTTCCATCGGCACAGGCGCAGCGCTTGCCGCCCGGCATCAAAAGTCTGCGCGGCGAGTGTTTGTTCTTGTGAGCGACGCCGAATTGAATGAAGGGGCGCTCTGGGAAGCGGTAATGTTTGCCGCTCACAATAAGCTTTCGCAATTGACGGCGATCGTCGACCTTAACGGGCAGCAGGCTCTGGGCTATACCAGAGATGTGCTGGATCTTTCACCGATTGAGGACAAATGGAGAACGTTCGGCTGGGATGTGCATGTTGTTGACGGGCATGACACAGGGGCCATGGCAAAAACGCTCAACGGGCTCAACTATCAGTCGGGGCCGCCGCATGC
>DATNRC010000099.1:0-20797 GCA_036703705.1 Candidatus Obscuribacterales bacterium | reverse complement strand
ATGTAGTCAATCTCTTCAAACGTCGTGCGGGCGAATTCCTCCACGACACCCGGCCAATTGGTGTGGCGGCACAAGCGGGGATAGCGCATCACCTCATCGGCCACGGCGCCGAGCACCTGCACGTCGCGGGCGATGATATTCGACAAATCGGGTCGCTGCACCTTCACGACGACCTGGCGACCGTCTTTGAGATAGGCGTGATAAGCCTGAGACAAGCTGGCGGCGGCGATTGGCACCTCATCGAAAGTGGCGTACAAAGTTTCAGGCGGCGCGCCCAGCTCGCGGGTGATGACTTGGCGAGCCACCTCGGTGGGAAAGGGAAGCGCGTCTTCCTGGAGCTTGGCCAGCTCCAGCATTGCTGGCAGCGGTAATAAATCGGCGCGCGTCGACAGGGTTTGCCCTATCTTGATAAACGTTGGTCCCAGCGCATGCAGCTTTCTGCAAAGCCAATTGCCCAGCCGGCGGTATTCCTCATACTGCTCGCTTGTCAAAACTGCTTCTTCGACATCTCCGCCGTTGATTGATTCGTTGCGCGTGCGCTCGAATTCGCCGCTGTGATAACGGGCGAATCCTCTTACCGCGACGATAATCATCCAGACGATGGGAAAGACCCTGACTGCGCTCCGCAACCCCTGCAGACGGTAAATCCTCATGAACACGCGCAACGACGAGACAAAGAGCTTAAAAGGCGTGATATCTCGAAATGTCTCGTTTATCGGATTGGCCCTCACAGGCGCTGGCCGCGCCTCGCCGGGCGAAAAATCCAGCGCCTGGGATTCGTTTTGAGTGCTAGTCGTAACTGAGGATTTCAACGCGCAAAAATTGAGAGGGGCTCCTTGACCTCTAGTGTAAGGGCAGATCTCCTGTTGTCAGCAGACGCAACAGATAAATTTAAGTTCTCCTTACTTAGTTAAGATTGGCTCACAGTAAAGGCAAGGCTTTACGGGGGCGGCGGAGCAATTCCTGACTGTGGCGCCGGCCGGGCATCTCCGCGGATTATCTTATTGTTTGCATACTGTTACGTACTAGCGCACCCCTGGCTTCTTTATGGGGGTATTTTCGTCTGACTCGGGCTCTGATTTTTCCGCTCTTGCTTGCGCCCTCGTAAGACGCGCTGGCGGGAGCGGATTTTGGGCTTCGGCAGGGCCCATCGCCCGGCCGGCAGAGCAAACAAAAAGCAAAGCGGCCGGGCAGGCATAAAAACGGGCCGCCTGTCCGCGCTCTTCACCATATGTGGTGCCAGTCCAATCAGCGCTGCCGGAGGCTGTGCTTTTCTTGTTTAGCAGTGGCAAAATGAAGTTTGAGCGCCCCCGTCGGCAGGTGTTCTCGATTGAGCTTTACGACTTGCGGTGAATGGCTTCGTATTGCTCTCGGATTACTTCTTTGACGCCCTTGTCTGCCAGATTGACTAAATCGCCAATCTTGGTTTGATCGTACGGCTTGCTCTCTGCGGTTATCTGCAGTTCCAGGATTTTTCCCGACTCGGTAAGAACGACGTTGCTGTCCATCTCGGCTTGAGAATCTTCCGAGTAATTCGGATCGAGAAGGAGCTGACCTTTTATCTGGCAAATGCTCACCGCGGCCATATGCTCGCTGATGGGAAGCTCGTCCCATAAACCTTCTTTCCGCAACTTGGAAAGGGCATCGTAAAGCGCGAGGAAGGCACCGGAGATAGCCGCCACTCGAGTGCCGCCGTCAGCCTGCAAAACATCGCAGTCGAGGGTTATCGTCCGCTCGCCCAGCGCGCGTCTGTCTACAACAGCTCTCAAGCAGCGCCCGATAAGACGCTGAATTTCGCTTGTACGACCTGAGGGCTGTCCGCGTGTCACCTCCCGTGGTGACCGCACAAGCGTCGAGCCGGGCAAGAGAGAATACTCGGCGGTAATCCAGCCTTCTCCTTTGCCGATGAGAAAAGCAGGCACGCGCTCTTCAATTTTTGCGGTGGTAAAAACTTTGGTGTCGCCGAATTCGACAAGCACTGAGCCGTCGGCGTTTTTCGTATAGTTGCGGGTGAATTTTATCTGCCTGAGTTGATCCCATTGTCGATTGTCGCGGCGCCGGAACATTCATTGCTCGCTTTCTTGTTGATGTCTCCTATCCCTGGCACAGCGCGATATTATCGGTTATTGAAAAGGTCACGTGCCAAGCCTTGAGAATCTTAGCTGGTTGACTTCGGCAGTGCCGCGCAATATGCACCTGTTGCCCGGGACGACCTTCAGGTCTGTGAAGCTGAAGTGTATGTCCTCAGATCTTGTACCCCAGTTGGCAAGACTGTTCACCTTGTCGACGAGCACGCGCGATAACTCGGGCGGCAACTGCTGCCCTGCCGTCAAAACCTTGGTGTCGGTCATGAGGGGCCAGCCGTCCTTCAGCTCCAGCTTCGTATTGACGGCAACTGGGATTGGCACTCCTACCTGTCCGATGCCGACCCTGGTGTCGAGATTGAGCATCAGCGAATTGGACTTGCCGAGCTTTATGTCGCCGCCCGTCAAATTGAAGCCCACGTTGCCCGGGGCCGCGCCCAGAAGATTGGCCAGCATGCCGCCGGGGCGGGTCATACGCGCTGACAAACGATCGAGTGTGCGCGGGGAGTTGATGAATTTGTTCAGGCTGTTCTGGCTTATCACTGCCGTCACTTGCGCCTGGGCCGGCGTCGTGAATTTAAACATGCGATGGTTGAAAAGGATCCCGGAATCAAAATGCAGATCACCTTCCGTATTGAGCGTCAGCTGGTCGAATGTGAAGTCTTGAAAGTGACCGCCCGTGACATCGACGTTCAGCGACTTGAGAAGCCCTTCGGCAAGATCAAGGTCCCTTGCCAGGATGTGCATCTTGTCAACCGAGCCGTCCATGAAATGACCATCCTCGATGTCCATCTCGAGCTTGCCGAAGCGGCCGGAATTGATATCCACAAAGGAGATGGGCGGCACCAAAATCGGCCCTTGAGGATTGCCGAGGCTCTGTCCTGCTTGCATTCCCTGCGTGCTAAGAGCCCGTCCCAAAGCGTCCTTTAAAGTTTGTCCGGCCGGCTGGGGTTGCGATTGTGCCTGTGGCGCATCTGCTGCGCTGCCGGCTTCCGGTGTCTGCGCGTGCGCAAGGGGAAGGGAGACGGCTATGGCAGCTGCAAAAGCCCAAGAGAGCAAACGGTGGGCTGTACCGGCAGGAAATACGCTTGGAAATTGCATAGAAAAGCAGCTCCTCTTCATGGTGGCTGTGCAAAGGAGGTTATTCAACAACCTTCATTTTGCTGGGTCGCACAGACCGAAAGACCATCAACACAGGACAAATGTTCCGCGACTGCAAGACATCGAGGTTAGAAGCGCAAAAGCCACTCAACTGGGAAACCCAGAGAGTGGCCTATCATAACACTTCGCCCTCAATAAACTGATGTGAAACCAGTTTGGGCTTCAGTTACCGTTACGGAGTGGTGGTACCAGTTGTGGTGCCGGTTGTGGTGCTTTCCGTGGTGGTAGTCGAAGGCGTTGTTGTTGCGGTGCCCGTATCCGTGCCGGTAGTCGTGCTTGTAGTGGTGCCGGTGGTGGTAGTGGTGCTTGACGTATCTGTCGTTTGTGTGCCACCGCAAGCCGACAGGGAAGCCACGAGAGCCAGACTGGCAGCAGTCAAAGCGAGTGTTCTGAAATTGAAAGTCATAACGCTGAATCGTCTCCTTTTTTCGTAATTACATGCCTTGTGGACTCGGCTGTTACTGAGAGGCAATAGTAACCTTTGCCAACCTGAAACGGCCGAATTCTAGCAGGTAAATAGTACTGAAGCAAATCAGTGAAATCGGGAGGTAATGCTTGAAAACGCCGGTAATGCGCGCAATCTAGACACAGAAAGAACATGTCCGATGTCATGAGATTGTCCGTATGTAACTTTGATTCCAAGTGAAAACTTACGTTTGTCGTCTGATGAGCGACCTGCCAAGCATCTCCTGCGGTTTTGCGATATTCATAATTTCCAACACGGTCGGCGCCACGTCGGCAAGCGTGCCATCGACAAGATGTGTTCCATTCCTTACCGGCTTGTTATCTTCCCTGAAGTCAGCCACTATAAGTGGTACCGGATTGGTCGTATGCGCCGTATGGGGCTCGCCGGTAGTGAGATCGATCATCTGTTCGACATTGCCATGATCAGCGGTGATCAAGAGGACCCCTTTTGCTTTGCGGGTCTCTTCCATGAGCTTGCCGAATGCCTCATCGACGGACTCCACCGCCTGGAGGGCGGCATCCATCATGCCCGTATGTCCGACCATGTCGGGATTGGCGAAGTTGAGCACAATAAAGGGATATTTGCCTGAGCGTATGGCCTGGCATGCTACTTCACAAACCTTCGGTGTTTGCATGGCCGGCGCACGGTCATAAGTGGACACTTTCAAAGAAGGCACGAGCACTCGCTCTTCCCCTTCGGTAGCTTGCTCGCGCCCGCCGTTGAGGAAGTATGTTACGTGCGCGTATTTTTCTGTCTCTGCTGTATGCAATTGCCCGATGTGTCTGCACGAGAGGAGCTCGGGCAAAGTCATGGTAATGTCCTGGGCCGGGATCGTCGAAGGATCGAAGGCAACAGGCAAGTTTAATGAAGCATCATATTCGGTGAGACAGGCGTAATAAATATTGGGAAGGCAAGGGCGAGCGAAACCACTAAATTCCTTTTGCGTCAGGGCTCGACTTATTTGACGCACTCTGTCCGGCCGGAAGTTAAAGCAAATTACGCTGTCTCCGTCTCTCACCGGGCGCTTCGTAATTACAAATGGCTCGACAAACTCATCGCTGATGCCGCGCTCGTATGAAGTTTCAACAGCCGACGGTGCGCTTGTTGCAGCTTCGCCTTCCGACAGGACCAAGGCGCGCCAGTACTTCTCATTTCTTTCCCAGCGATTGTCTCTGTCCATGGCGTAATATCTGCCGCATACGACACCGATATGCCCTTTGCCTTCGAGCTTTTTGGCAAGCTCGCGCATGAATTTGTGGGCCGATCTGGGCGGTGTGTCGCGACCGTCGAGAATGGGGTGCACGATGAGCTCTTTGATATTGTTGCGCGCGGCGAGCTCGATCAAGCCGTCAAGATGATCGGGACTCGAGTGCACGCAGCCGTCAGAAACGAGACCGAATAAGTGGACTGCTCCGCCATTCTCTTTGGCGAAATTGATGGCGTCGGTCAATACAGGATTTTGAAAGAACGATCCATCAATTATGGTCTGGCTAATGATTGTTAACTTTTGAATCACTGTGCGACCGGCGCCGATCGTCAGATGTCCCACCTCCGAATTGCCCATCAGCCCGGGCGGCAGCCCCACCGCCGTCCCGGAGGCGTCCAGTTGAGAGTGCGGGAATCTGGCGAGCATATCAGTGTAATTAGGCGTTTTTGCTTGCAGAATGGCATTGCCTTTCTGTTCGGTGGCAATTCCCCAGCCATCCAGAACGAGAAGTGTCACAGGTCCCACTTAAATATCTCCTTGCCGCCCGTTAGCTGATCCTACTGTAAAGGACCGAGAAGATATCTATGGATTGCGATTTGTGTGTATCTTAATTAGGTGCGAGGACATACCCTCCGCCAGGCACCCAAGTGAGCGAACAACGCAAAACCGAATCACAAAGCTCATCTCCGGCTGTTCCCGATCGTTCCGCCGAAGTAAGCCAGCATGCGGCCTGGATTGCTGAGGTATCACATGAGTTGAGGCTGCCCATAGCCAATGTGCGGCTGCTTGTGGAGACGCTTCTTGATGGCGCTCTCGACGACAGAGACGTGGCACGGCGCATGCTCGAGCGCACAAAGCAGGAGATCGATCGCCTGCAAAGCCTCGTCAGCGATTTGCTTTCCGTCGAGAAACTGGCCGAGACCGATGAAATAAAGCGGCAATGGGTATTGCTGGAGGCCCAGGCAAGATATGCGATCGACTCTACAGCAGCGCTGGCAAAAGCCAATCGTGTCACCGTGCAACTGGCTATTGAGCCCGGTTTCGTCATTCATGCCAATCCGGAGCAATTGGACCAGGTATTGCTCAACCTGCTTGAGAATGCCATCAAATTCACTCCCCCGGGCGGCAAGGTGACACTGCGCTCGCTTTCGCCGGGCTGCTTTGCCGTGGAAGACACGGGCATCGGCATGCCCGAAAACGAGATTCCCAAAATCTTTAATCGCTTTTATCGCATCGATCGTTCCCGCGCGCGCGGCAGCACAGGGCTGGGCTTGTCGATCGTTAAGAACATTCTTGATTTGCACGGTGCTAAGATAAGCGTGTCTTCCAGAGAGGGAGTCGGCTCCACCTTTACTCTGGACTTTTCAAGCCCGCGCACTGCGTAAGGGCGTTGTCTTTAGCGATGAGCCATGGCAAGAGAATGATGAGTCGAACTCAATTGAGAGTGATGCTGGTTGACGATGACGAGACCATTCTCGAGACTCTCGAGTTTAATTTGAAACGCCACGGCTATGAGACAGCGGCATTTCGCAATGGATCGCAGGCGCTTGCCAGCCTCGATGAGACCAATCCTTCGCTTGTGATTCTGGATTGGATGCTGCCTGATCTCGTCGGCCCCGAGATTTGCAAATTGATAAGGGCGCGCTCGTCGGATGTTCCCATTCTCATGCTCACCGGAAGAGCGCAACCTAACGATGTTGCGCACGGACTGTCCAGCGGCGCTGATGATTATCTTTCCAAGCCGTTCAGCGTTGTTGAGCTGATGGCGCGTATTCAGGCGCTCTTGCGCAGAAGCATGAAGGACGCTCTCGCCAGGGGGGCGGGGCGCATTCAGGTAGGCGGGCTCGTCCTCGATGATGAAGCGAAAACTGTGACCTGGAACGGCAAACTAATCGACCTCTCGCCAAAAGAATTTTCATTGCTGAAAGTCTTTATGAAGAACGTCGGCAAGACTTTGTCCACTGAGACATTGCTGAATAAGGTTTGGGGGACTGATTTTTCAGGCGACACCAAAACGGTGGCCGTTCATGTCCGCTGGTTGAGACAGAAGCTGGAGGAAGATCCGAAAAATCCAAAGCTTCTCGAGACCGTGCACAGATCCGGCTATCGGCTCAATGAAGTAAGGTAAGAATCAGAGCCTGTTAAAGCGGCGCTGATTGGCATCTCTGAAAAGCGAGAAAGGCGGTTGGGAGGAATTTGGTGAGGACAGAGGCAATAACACTGGTCAAAGAAGATGTGCTCTCACTCGGGCGCATGGTGGACAGAATGGTTGCTGAAGTCACCCGCCTTCTCAAGACCGATTCTTCCGCCTCGCTCTCATTTGTTGAAGAGCAGGAAGAAAAAACAAACGAATTGTGCCACGACATTGAAGAGAAGTGCTTGGACATCCTTGTAGAAAAGGAAACACTGAGCGCTAAGGACGCGCGCACTCTGGTTGGTTGCACAATCATAGCCGCCAAACTGGAAAGACTTGCCGACCACGCCAATCGTGTAGCGCGCATCGCATCGTGGGCTTCCGAAGAAGAGATCGCAATTCCTCCCGAGCTTTCCGAAATGTGTGCTGCTGTGCACTGGATGATACAGGACGTTCTTCTTTCTTTTCTCACTGATGACGCCGATAAGGTGCAGGAGGTGCTGCAAAAGGACAGCCGCGTCAATTATCTCCATGATTTGCTGTCCAAACAGCTCCTCTCCGATCTGGGCGAGCAGGAGCAGGCTAAAGCGCATATGAAAGCCCAATTTCTGTTTTGCGCTCGTTTTCTCGAGCGCATGGGTGACTCCTGCACATCGATTGCGCGCCGCGTTTTCTTCATAGCGACCGGCAAACGGCTGCATTCGTCGTGAGGGGGCCTTGTGCCGGTAATCGTTGTCAGCGGCGAAGAAGAATTCGAGGTGGCGCGCAGAGTTGCGGAGCTGAAGCAGAAGCTGCTTGATCCTGCCTGGGCGCAAATCAATTTTGTGCGCCTGGAAAGTCCCAGCCTCGTCGATGTCATCGATGCCGCTCACAGCTTGCCTTTTGGTGCCGGCAACAAAGTGATTCTCATTGAGCGCTGCGACTTCTTTACGAAAAGACGGGCCGCCAAAGGCGGCGATGGCGAAGGCGCCGAGAAGGTCTCAGCGAGCACGAAAGAGAAGCAGATCGCTGAGTTGAGCCAGGCGCTTAGCGTTGTTGCGAAGGAGACTTACCTTATATTCGCCTGTCCATACAACTTCGATTCGACTTTGAAGCTCTCCAAGTCCGTTGAGAAACATGCCACCATAGAGACGTTTGCCAAAGAGCGATTCTATCTCGGTGAAAGCAATTCGCGGCTCGCAACCTGGTGCCGAAAAGAGGCACATCGCTACAATGTGACCATCGATGATGATGCCATTCAGTACTTGCTCGACAGCTTCGAAGCGGACTTGCGCAGTGTCGCTCAGGAGATAAAGAAAGCCGCCACCTTCATTTTGCCCCGGGAGAGAATCACTCTTGCCGACGTCGTTGAGATGAGTCCTCAGCACTCGCATGTGTTTGTTCTTGCCGAGCAATGGATTACCGGCAACACCGCCTCAGCCCTCAAAAGCTTGAAGGAATTGCTTTCCCGGCAGAGCGGCTTGCCAGTCATTGCTACCCTGCAGACTATGCTGGGCAAATGGGTTTACATGAAAGCCCTGTGCGAAAGCTTCAACTCGGCACTTCCTCATGCGCCTGGCGTCACCCGCAGAGAGCTGCCGTTTCCGGAATTGGTAAGAAAAGTCGCCCAGCACATGAACCAAAAGTATACGCTGGTAGTAGAAAAGGATTTGAGGAGAATTCGCTCTCAAAGCCTGGAGTCACTGGTGAAGAAGCGGACGGAGCTGACCCGCTTGGAAAATCTGGTAAAGACCGGACAAATGCCGGAGGCGCATGCTCTCGAAGCCTTGATTCTTCTCAAATGAGCTTTTATTGGTGTCATCCGAGGATGGGAACAACTTATGCCTGAGCGCAGATTTGATGTAGACGAGATCACTGCTCGTGATACCTGGCGAATCTTTCGCATTATGTCGGAGCTGGTGGAAGGATTCGATGAGCTATCAAAAATCCCCCCTGCTGTCTCGATTTTCGGCAGCAAAAGATGCGAGGCGGGAGATCGCGAATATGTGCTCACGGAGACGATTGCCAGAAAGCTTGCCGAGCGGGGATTTGCCATCATCACGGGCGGCGGCCCGGGAATCATGGAAGCCGGCAATAAAGGCGCCTTCTCTGCCGGCGGGACGTCCGTCGGTCTCAACATCAATGTCCCCGGAGAGCAGAAGTCCAACGAATTTCAGACGGTCTCCCTCGACTTTCGCTACTTTTTCGTCCGCAAATTGATGTTTGTCAAATACGCCATTGCATTCGTCATGATGCCGGGCGGGTTCGGCAGTCTCGACGAGCTCTTCGAAGCGGCAACCTTGATTCAAACCAGGCGCATCAAACGCTTTCCCCTCTACCTTGTCGGCTCGGACTTCTGGAAGCCCCTTCTGGGATGGCTGGGCGGCGAGGTTTTGAAAAGAGGTTTCGTCACCGCTGATGAGCTGGATTTGCTTACTGTCGTCGACGATCCTGATGAGCTCGTGGAGTCTATTGCCTGGTGCCAGAGCGAAAAATGTTATGAGATGGATCTGGGCATCAAGGCTCGGCGCGTGCAGCAAGAAGAGCTTGGGAATACGGAGCCCAATCCCGCTCCTTAACCTCCGCCTGCCATCGCACGAATTAGCGACGCCAAGGTCCAATCCCGCTCCTTAGCTTCCTTTCATATCAATTAAGGAATCTGGTAAAAAGGCGGATTGCTCCTCCAGCAAATCTATAATCACTTCTTTAGTACTAAAGAAGCTCCTGAAGCCTGGGTTGAGGAGGTAAGTCCTTGAAGATTGCCGTTTGTGTAAAGTCCGTGCCGGATACGGAAACAAAGATTGCCATTGCTGCTGACAAGTCGAACATCGATCAGTCCGGAGTGAAGTTCATCACCAGCCCCTACGATGAGTTTGCCATTGAAGAAGCGCTTCGCCTGAAGGAAAAGACCAACGGCGAGACGACCGCTTTCTCGCTTGGCGGCAATGAAGTGACGGATGTTCTGCGCGACAGCCTGGCACGCGGCATCGACAATGCCGTCCATCTCAAGGATGATGAATTTGAATCGCTCGATCCGCTCAGCACGGCCAAAGCTCTTGCTGCTGCCATCAAGGACGGTGGCTTCGACATCGTCTTCTGCGGGCAGCAGGGCGTGGGCGGCGACAACAATATGGTTCCTTCAATGCTTGCTGAGCTGCTCGATATTCCACAAGTGACGCTGATCGTCAAATTGGAAGTCGAAGGCAACAAATTCAAAGCAGAAAGGGAAATTGAAGGCGCGCACGAAATCGTCGAAGGCAGTCTTCCCGCTCTGTTTAGCGCCCAGAAAGGGCTCAACGAGCCGCGGTACCCTTCGATCAAAGGCGTAATGGCCGCAAGAAGGAAAGAAATTGCCGTCAAGGATGCAGCCGCCCTCGGACTGAAAGGACAGTTCGAAAAGGCCAATCGCAAGGTCAGGATAAAAGAGCTGGCCTTGCCTCCCGTCCGGCCGCAAGGGCGCAGGCTGGAAGGTGACGTCGATACGCAGGTTAAGCAGCTTGTCCAGCTTTTGCGAATGGAAGCAAGAGTGATCTAGCAAGACGGGCACGCTGAATTTTTTAAGTCAGGAGAAAGAAGATGGGTGAGGGAATTCTGGTTTTTATCGAACAGCGCAATGGCCAGCTGAGAAAGGCCAGTCTCGAGGCATTGTCTGAAGCGCACCGCCAGTCGGCGGCCGTCGGCGGGCAAGTGGTGGCGGTTTTGATCGGCGAAAACATAAAATCGCAGACGCCTGCCATTGTGAAATGCAATCCGAGCAAAGTCTTTGTCGCTGATGGTGCCGCATATGGTGCCTATTCAACAGAAGCATATGCGGCTGCTTTAACGGAAGCGATCAAGAAAGCAAACCCTAAGTACGTATTCAGCGCCAATACGGCGATGGCGAAAGATTTGATCCCCCGCGTTGCTGCACGTCTCGATGCGCCCTGCATATCTGATGTCGTCGAATTCGTTGTCGAGGGCGGCAACCTTTTGCCCAAGAAGCCTCAATACTCAGGAAAGGCTTACGGGCTTTATGAGTTCAATAACCCGATTGCCTTCTGCACTTTGAGACCGAATGTATTTTCTCTCTATCAATCTTCGAACAATCATGATTGTCCGATTGAAGACTTGTCGGCAAACGTAGACAAAGTGAGAGCGAAAGTAGCTGAAACACATGCCTCTGCCGGACAGAAGGTCGAGCTCAGCGAAGCGTCGGTCATAGTTTCGGGTGGACGGGGAATCAAAGGTCCGGAAAACTGGCCGCTGCTCGAAGGCCTTTGCGAAGTTCTCGGAGCGGCACTGGGCGCCTCACGCGCAGTCGTGGATGCCGGCTGGATCGATCATCAGCACCAGGTCGGGCAGACGGGAAAAACGGTATCGCCGCAGCTCTACATTGCCTGCGGCATCTCAGGCGCCATCCAGCATCTTGCCGGCATGAGCTCCTCGAAGGTGATCGTGGCCATAAATAAAGATCCGGAAGCGCCGATATTCAAGCACGCCACCTACGGCATCGTCGGCGACGTCTTCGAAGTCGTGCCCAAGCTGACGGAAGAATTGCGCAAAGCGGCCAACAACTAGGACTGGTCCCAGCATAGGTAGCGAACGGAAGCCGCAGAACAGAACGGCTACGTCGGAACAGAGGCTACAACTGCCTTTTTCAAAGAAATGTTGAAGGGTTACAGGAAGCAACTCATCCGCTTTTCTTGAGGTTGCGTCTATGGTGCCGTCGCCGGAGCTTGCGGTTGTGAGCTTGTCGCCGGAGCTTGCGGTTGTTGGGTCTGTGTCTGAGTTGTGTACGACGGCGTTGACTCAGGCTCGTCGATTCTGCCGCCGGGACCGCTCTCATATTGCCAGAACTTCCCGCTCTCATCCGGATCGGGAGCGGCCGGTTGGCTGGGCGCCTGCGGTGGTGTTTCGGCACTGCCATTTGTTGGGGGGCTCGTGAAGCCCTTGCCTGCTTCGTAGTGGAAAGAACCATCCTTGCTCTCAAATGTCGGCTCGATTATCTTGGGCTCGCCTGGTGCCTTTGTGGTATCACTTTGTTCGGGCATCGTATCTGATACCACGGCCTCTTGCGGACGCGGCATGATTGATATGAGACCGATCGTTCCTATGAGGAGCAGGATGGCGGCAATGGCAAGCACTACCATGCGCCGGCGCTTGGCAAGATGAAGCGGGCAGTCGCTCGTCATGAACTTGCCGTCGGCCCTCTTGTAGAGAGGCGCATTGCGCTTGTTTTCTCTTTTGAATATCAATGCTTGAGCTTGCGAGAGCGCCATGCCGTCAAAGTTGTAAACCGTCGCCTGGCACTTGCCGCAATAGCGAAATCTCTCGCGAGAATCGGCGTCTTCCCATTTCCAGGGGCAACTGCCGGCGAGCTTGAAGTTTGCGATTGGCTCAGGCGGCACATCTTTGCGGCTTTCACGCTCCCGTATGAGCTCTGCCAGCTTCCGTTCATTTCTGGCAGCTACGGCCTGCATAAGCGAAGCATGGTCGAGCATCGTCTTAAACTGTCTCGACTTTTTCCTTGTCTCTGTGGAGGAGGCTGTTGCTTGCTTGGTGACAGTAAATCTCAGCCCTTCCAGGTCACCTACAGGAATGTCGAGAATCGTCTTCGTGCTTTTGCATTTTGCGCTTGCCGCTTTATCGACGGCATGGATTCCCCCGGTTTTGCAAGGGTCGGCCGGTTGCGCTCGCGGTTCTCCCTGCCAGGCAGGGGGAGCTGCTATTTGTTTAGCCTCTTGAGCCGGTTGAATCTCGGTGTCAGGAGATGCTCCTGATGTTTCGCTGTGCACCGCCGGTGCTGCCGGATAGCCGAATGGCGATGACATGCCCTGGGGATCGATCATCCATTCAAGACCGCGAGCAACCTCGATGTTGCGCCGCCCTTCTTTTGCCTTTGGCTCCGCGGGGACTTTTGCCATGCGTTCGGGCTTTTCGTCGACTTTGTCGGACGACTTGCTTTGATTCTTTGCCGTGGCAGCGTCGGTGCCTGATTTATTTTTTGCCTTGCCTTCAGCAGGTGGCGTGGCCGCAGTGTTGAAGAGCGATGACATTCCGTGAGGATCATTTCGCCAGTGAAATCTGTCGAGGCTTATCTCCAGCATCGCCTTCGCCAGCGAGCGTTTGGACTTTGCCTCGCGGCTGCCGGATTGTTTCTGAACATCTCTTGGATCGATTTGGGGATCTTTTGCGCCATCCGCACCGTGTTGCTCGGCTTGATCTCCGTGTTCTTGCGTCATTTGTTATTGTTTGAGATCTGTTCTCGTTAGAGACAAGTGTGCCAACCGGATAAAAGATAAGAACGTCGGTTTCGACGGCAGATGACACTTCTAGTCCACATGGCCCACTCACCATCATAGCAGTGGAATGCTCGCCGATTCAGTCGCGGTTTCCATGCATGGTGCTGCCATACTCCTTAATCTTAATATTGAAAACGTCGTAAAACCGCGCCTATGTGCGTATAGTAGAAATGCACGGGGCTTTTGAGGCCGTCAGCATGCTCAAGAAAACAACGAATGGGCTTAAGGCATTACATTCCGTAAGAAATGCTCATGGCGGCGCCGGGATGTCGGAGTTTGGACCGGCGTTGTTTGTCCTTTTGATATGTTTTTTCTTTCCTCTCATCGATTTGATCGGCGTCGGAGTATCGTATGCGCTGTGCATGGTGTTAAACAGCAATCAAGCGCATGAAGCAGCCCTTATGCCGCGACAGGAGGCAAACAGCGAAAACGGTTTGATCAAAAAGGGCATTCCTGAGCGCTGGCAAAACGGCATGGGTCGATTTGTGAAAATGGTCGGCAGTCCCAAGACGTCTTTGTCTTACCGTGAGCTTATGAAAGTGTCGCATAAGCCGGGAACCGACGACAGCGTTCAGGGCGCAAAGGACACGGAGAAAGCTGTCATGGTCACAACAACCGTCACTTGCAGCCCTTTCCTTCCCATTCCCTTGCCATGGGCGAGCATTCCCGGCCTAAATGCGCCCATGACCTTCGTAGTCTCATCGGAGCGCGCGATGGAAAATCCTGACTACGGTATTGAATAAACTACGCCATAAAGAGCCATACCTTTGACCAGATACGGAAGAGCAAGGAGAGGAACGAGCTTCATCGAAGCTCTCACAACGGCAATCATTCTTATTCCGATTGCCCTTTGCTTCCTCGATCTGATTGTGCTTGTGATTGCCAATACGTACAACGATACGGCAGCAAAAAACGCAGCCAGGGCTGCTGCAAATCAGCCCGATGGAAAACTCGCATTTGAGGCTGCGCAAAAGGCGCTCGCTTCGGTTAAGAGCTCGGCGCTCGTAAAAACGTTTGCCCTGACGATAGAAATGTTCGATTATCCGGCTAATAGAAGTGTGGTGACATGTAAGACCAAGATAGTGGTGCACCTGCCGGTTCCTTTTCCTGGACTGTCAGAAGTCGTGTTCATGGCAAAGGCGGCAGAGCCGATAGTGGCACGGTGACAATTCGGGTTTTAGACTGTGCGACAGATTGAGGAGTCTTTGATATGCGTTTGAGAAGAAGGAGAGGATCTGCAGTCGCCCTCGGAACGGTGCTCGCGCTCGCTCTCCTTGTGATCGGCGTGGGCTTTCTCTTTATGTCTCTTTATATGGGCGGGCAGAACGAGACAAAAAATGCCGTCGACGCTGGTGCCCTCAATGTGGGCAAACAAGCGGTGGACAATGTTTCGGTCGATCTCGGACCACAGGCGAACGAGCAATGTTTTGCCGATGTATGCAGCGACGATCCCAGTCCCGGCTCAAAAACCGATGGCAGGGTGACTTTGCGCAGAATCAATCGCCTCTGGGCAAAAGCCATGCTGATGGCGATTAACGCCAATGCGGCGCAGAAAGACGGCAATGCAGGCGCGGGAGCGGGCAATGCGCAACAGGCTTACGAAGGCGTAAAAGGCATATCGGAGCGGCTGTCGGCAAAGTTGACGACGCCCAGCAATTTGTACGGCTTCTTCACTGATGTGGCACAGCTCAACTCCGTGCGCATGATCGGCAAGGGTGCCAGGGTCGACGTCCGCCCGGGCAATGAGTGGCAGACGTCATACATGGATCGGGGCAATGAAAGCAATATCAGCCTTTCCAATGCCGCAGGCTTCAATCTTCCGCCCGGTTACGTCATCAATCCCGGTTACACGACGGAGTCAAAACGCAAAACCAAGAAAGGAAAAGGGCTTTCATACCTGAAGGGCTACGAGCCTTTAGCCATCGACGGCAAGACGTTCTGGTTCGTGCCTTTCGCGTTGGAGCAGCGACCGCATCTGGTGTCAGGCGGTGCGTTCGATCAATTAAAAAAGGAAACTGCCCCCCTTGCCTGGGATAAACCAGTGCCAAACGCGTTCTCGGCAAGCGGCATCGCAACGCAGGGCGGCGTGGGTGAAACCGCCACTTCTTGGGTTCTGTCGAACCCCCGGCAGACATATCAGATGTCCATTCCTCATTCCTTTCTGCACATAAAGCTGGATGAGATGAAAACGCACTGGTACTTTTTCCCATTTGGACCTTTTCCCAGAATCGAATTTGGGAAACCGCAGACCTATGGATACACAACTGATACGCAAACGGGAACACCAATGCCGCATGGTGGTGTTTTGAGCGCCCTGGTAAGCCCTGGACAAGTTACCGTCGGCCTGGACGTAGTGGGGCGAAATCTGTACCAGATAATTTTCGGCCCGCCTTCGGGCGATACTGCCCAGGTCGAAGCGTATATGACAAATCGCGTCAACGAGATGCTCAGCGCGTCGAATGCCACCATCAGCTTTTCGGACTTGAAAAAGGTGCTGAGCGATCCTCTCACCATAGGCTGGATGCTGGCAGGCGAGCGAGACTTTTATGTCTTCAGTACGGATGGCAAAAAACTGACCGTGCAGCCGAAGGCAATGGCAATGGCAATGGCACCGTGGCTGGCGACGAAGATTTCGAATACAGCAGATGGCAATGAGAAAAGGCTGATTGATGATGCCACTTCAATCGCTCCTATTTTCTTTACTCCTGCTGTCACACCAGACCCCTTGTGTACTCTTCTTTTAGCTTTAGGATGGGGAACATGGGATAAGGATGTGTACTGGACACCCGGCACCGGATATAATGGCTGCCTCGGCGAGATAAGAGTGAAGCGCTGGACCGATGTGTACTCCCTGGGAGTCTGCGTGCCGCTTTAGAGCACGCGTCGACTCTCGATGGGCGGGCTCCGAACGCATTTTTTTACATGCTCTTGGTCCAGCTTATGTTGATCGTCGTCCCTGGTGCTTTTGTGTCTTTGACCAAAAAGATATTGAGTTGGTGCTTGTCCTTCTGCGCATCAATCATGTAGAGCTGACCCTGTTTTCCCAGCATGCTCATCGCTTTGTCGGTGGGGATCTGGACGCGCCAGTCGCCTTTTTTGAGTGTTCCTTGATACCACTGAAAGACGATATCAGGGCTGTCTTTTGTAATGATGGTCAGGGCAGCGGCCGGCTTGCCTTTAGTGGAATTGAAAAACGCTGTCTTTACGATGTTGCTCGTGTAAGGCGGCACAGGAAAATTGACCGGTATCTCATTGGAAAAGTGCAGATTTTGCGCGCGCAGAACTTCTTCCAACTTCTGTTGCCGCAAAGCGGACAGGTTTTTTTGCGCAGAGCGCGCTTGCTGCTGTTTTGACGGCTGTTGAGCGAACATACCTGAGCCGCTGAACAAGAACAAGAAAGCAGTGACAAGGAATGTGGTATTTGATTTTTGCGCCACTTATACGTCCTCGCTGCCGCGAAGCGCAGCCTCTTAATCTCCCTGAGATCATATCAGTCCGGCGCTTTCTTCTTTCGATCGTTTTGAGGACGGCCCTTTGAGTTGAAAGAGAAAGATGGGGGTCGAATTGAAAAACGACTACCTCAAGGGCGCGGCGAATCCTCATTGCTTTTCCGAGTAGTGCGACTCTACGTATTCGTCGACCATCCTGATGAAGTCTTCAGCAAGGCGAGGTCCGGAAAGAGTGCTTGCGTGTTTGCCGTCGATGTAAACCGGCGCGCGTGGCTCCTCTCCCGTTCCGGGCAGTGAGATGCCGATATTGGCATGGCGCGACTCACCGGGCCCATTGACGATGCATCCCATAACGGCAACAGTCATTTCTTGAGCGCGCGGATATGTTTTCTGCCAGATCGGGCGCCTTTGCTCGAGATGCTCTTCAATCTGTTTCGCCAGATCTTGGAAGACGGTGCTCGTTGTGCGCCCGCATCCAGGGCAAGCGGTAACCTGGGGGTTGAAAGAGCGCAGTCCCAGCGACTGTAAAATCTGCTGGCAAACCTCAACTTCCTGCGTGCGCTTGCCGCCGGGCTCCGGGGTGAGACTGACTCTAATCGTGTCGCCGATGCCTTCGCTGAGCAGAATGGCAAGGGCAGCCGTAGAGGAGATGATGCCCTTGGCAGACATGCCTGCTTCCGTAAGTCCGAGATGCAGTGCCAGATTGGTTTGCGCTGCCAGGCGCCGGTAGACTTCTACAAGATCGGGCACCGCCGAGACTTTGGCGCTCAAGATGATGCGATCGTCGAACATGCCGTAGAATTTCGCTTTTTCGGCCGATTGCAATGCACTTTCGACAATGGCCTCGATCAGCACCTCGTGAGCATTCTTAGGTTTTTTAAGACGCGCGTTGTCGTCCATCATCCTGGCCAACAGATCTTGATCGAGTGAGCCCCAGTTGACTCCAATGCGCACAGGTTTGTCGTAAGTGATCGCGATGTCGATCATGCGCTTGAAGTTTTCATCGTGCTTCTCGCCTCTGCCGACATTGCCTGGATTGATGCGATATTTGGCAAGCAGTCGCGCGCAATCGGGGAAGTCTGACAAGATAAGATGCCCGTTGTAATGAAAATCACCGACAAGCGGCACGTCGATACCCGCTTTCTCGAGTTCGCTCACTATTTGCGGAACCGCTTTTGCTGCTTCTTTCGTGTTTACTGTGATGCGGACAATCTCCGAGCCCGCTTCGAAAAGCTCTTTTACCTGGGCTGCCGTGGCAATCGCGTCCTCGGTCGGCGTATTGGTCATTGATTGCACGAGAATGGGCGCATCGCCCCCGATGAAGACATTGCCGACTCTCACCTTTACAGAGGGACGTCTCTGTCTTACGGCCACTGGCCTTTCTCCCGCACTTATTCTCTCCGTAGTCTGCATCCGCATTTCCCCGTACGCTGTCACTGTGCCAATGATCAATCAATTCTTCTGCCTTTGAGAAAATATCACAAAGGCACAGCCCCTGTCCTTTCCAAGCGCGAGGCTCGTCAAGAAAGTGAGCATTAGATTGCGCTACTTATAGGTGGCGATCGAGCCCTGCCTGTGGTCTTGGGCCCACAGGTGAGGATGATTTTCGCGCAAGCTGTAGACTGTGTCACGTCTCTGGCTCGGACCGACTATTAAATGATCGACTAGCGAAACGCCCAGGAGCTTGCCGGCGCTGAGCAATTGAGATGTTGTTTCGAGATCTTCTTTGCTCGGCATGATTTGAGAGCCGGAAGGGTGATTGTGGCAAACGATTATGGCGAAGCTATTGGCTAATATTGCAGCCTTGAACACTTCTCGCGGATGGACGAGGCTCGATGAGAGCGAGCCGTGTGAAACTTCATGAATGCCCAAAACCTCGTGTTTGGCATTGAGATGCAAGCTGATGAAGTGTTCTTCTGATGCATAGCGAAGAGGATCAAGCAATGCAGCGGCATCATCTGGTTCTTGTATGGAAATCAGCTGCTGCCGGCCCTTGCGCTCGCTGACAAGGCAGAGCTTGATCTGCGGCAAGGAGTATTTAAGTCTTCTGTTCAGGCTCATCGATCCGTTCATTCGGCACCTCCCCTGGTGAAAAACGCGTCCGCCTGCCACCAGAGCCGAGCTCTGGTGAGCTGATGAAGAGTTGTCGTTGAAGCCGCCGCGCGCGCTCTCCGCGATATGAGCTCCGTCATCACACCCATGGCGCTGGCTCAAACGCTTTTGCGCACTTCGTTCGGGCAGCAATCACCTCGTGACTTCTTCGCTTACCCTTTTACTTTCATACGTCAGTTCGCAAGAAAAAGTTCAATCCAATCTCAAACTTTTTGCTCTTTCCACACGCCGGTCTTAAACCGCCATATGGCGAGCACGCCCAGGACAGACGAGGAGATTGCCACGGCAGCCCAGGTGCCTGTTGGTCCCCACCCCTCAGTGATGCTCAAATACCAGGCAAGAGGAAGCCGAAAGACGGTAAGGAAGATTGTGCCTGCGATCATCGGCCATTTGGTGTATCCAGCACCCTGCATGGCGCCAAAGAGGATGAGCCAGAGGGCGACAAAGGGCTGGGACAGTCCCACTATTCTCAAATAATCGGAAGTGCAGGCAATTACCGGCGGATCCGCGCTCATGAGGCGTGCTATCGGCTCGGCAAAAGCGACAAGTACGATTGCTACGGCAAGGTTGAAGGTCGCCCCCAGAAAACTTACCTGCCAGCCGGCCTTTTCCGCCCGTTGCGGCTGTAAGGCGCCCAGATTCTGTCCCACAATCGTGCCCACCGCCATCGAAAGAGCATAAATGGGCATGCCGCCGACCATTTCCTCGAGGCGCAGGCCGACCGCCCACGACGCTTGAGCGGCCGTAGGATCTTTAGTATGGGCAAGAATGGACAACAAAAGAAAATTGCCGCCCACCCAGGAGAGATCCTGCAGGCAAGCGGGAAGACCGATGTTCAAGATTCGCGAAAGCCATTCGCCGTTCAGTCCCTGGCGAATGGCCGGTCTGAAATCCAGGCAGTCCTTCAGCTCAGTTGTTCTTAAAGTAAGAACTGATGTGGCCGCGCCTATGAAGCCGGCAATAAACCAGGCAAGACCGATGCCCTGAATGCCCAGATGGAATGGTCCAAGGCACAGGCAAACGTCCAATGTGCAAATAAGGACGGTCATTATGAGCCAGGTGACCATGGGCACGCGAGCATTGCCCTTGGCGCGGAAAATGGAATTTGCCACCCATAAAACAGTAAAGGGGATATGGGAGAGCAAATCCACTCGCAGAAAGGCCCAGCCCAGGCTCTCCACTTGCGGCGAGGCGCCCAGCATGCGAAGAAAGGGCCGGGCGGCAAGAAGGCCCAGGATGGTTGAGACAATGCCAAAAATAAAGGCGAAATAGAGGGAATAGCGGGCGGCATCGATTGCTCCTTGAAAGTCCCGCGCTCCCCAAAAACGGCTCACAAGAGCTGTCGTGCCCGCCGAAAGCGCAACGGCAAGCATAATCATGAAAAAGCCAATTTGCCCGCAAATACCGATTGCTGCCTGGGTGTCGGATCCCAGCCTGCCTGCTACCCAAACGTCGGCAAAGCTGGCGATGGAGATCGTCATCATATTTAAAAGAAGCGGCCAGGACATGTGCCAGATGGCAGCCCAGGTCGAGCCGCTGATGATCACATCATCGACACTTTTGGCTTCCTTTCGGTCCTGGAGCGCAGTCATTTCCCTCACTTGCCATGAAGAGATCTAAGAGTAGAGGACGGGGGCTCAATCTGTACAAGGGGGAAACACGAAGCCGGCAATTTGGATCATGGTACGATCTAGCTGAATGCGCATCCAGGAACGCACAGTCTGTCTGTTTCTCGAGCATAGGCGCTTATCTGTTCAAATCTTTAAACGCGGCTTTTATCTCGTGCCCCCACCGACAAACAAAGCACTGGCCTCTTTGGGAACTTGCTATTCGATCGTCGACCAGTGGCTTCAGTTCTCCGAGCCCGAAGCGCGGCTGAAAAAGCTTTTGAAGGCACGCAGAAAGGTGGCGGGCGCCGGCGATG
>DATNRC010000098.1:0-2146 GCA_036703705.1 Candidatus Obscuribacterales bacterium | reverse complement strand
AGCGTTATAAGTATTCGTCTCATCCAGCTGGCTCATCTTGGGAAGGTGAATTCAATTGTAACTGCGGTCCTCGCCGGTGACTCTCGATCTTCAAGGGCGATATACGCTAACATGTGAAAAGACTGGTATATTACCTTGGACGCGTCGGACACTGTCAGGACACTTCTGTGACGACATGGGATCATTATAAGGGGGCTGCTGAAGCAGCTGCAGCACAAGGCGACCATGCCACAGCGGAGGCGATGTGGACGCATGCGCTGACATTTCTCGAACAGACCGGTCAACAAGATCCCAAATTTGCTCTTGCCCTGGATGGATTGGGCAAGGCTTATGCCTCACAGAAGCGTTATTCACAAGCAGAACTGACATACGCCCGGGCGATCAAGCTAAAAGAGCAGCTTTTCGGACCGGTGAGCATTGAAGTAGCAAAAACTTGCAATCTCTTGGCCGCAATTTTTTATGAGCAGGCGAAGTGGAATCAAACAGAATCGCTTGGGCAGCGGGCTTTGCAGATTTATCAATCGACGCTCGGACACGAGCATCCGGCTGTGGCGACGATGGCCAATAACCTGGCGCGCGTCCGCAAGAAGCTCGAGAAAGCAATGCAACAGTCGGCGCCGGCGCAGACCGCCAATGTTGCTCACGGAGCTGCCAGTGCTCAGGCGCCTAATGGTGGCTATGCGCAAACAGCGGTCCAGACCGGGCAAGCTTTGCCGGGCAGCCAAGCCAGCGCCGGGGCAGCGGCTCCACAGGTGGAGAGCCAGCCGGCGGACAAGAAAAACGACGTTTCCAGAATGAAAGCCGAGCAGGTGTGTGAGGTATGCGGCCGGCAATACACGGGACCTGATTGTCTCCAGTGCACGCAATCGCTGGCGCCGATCGATTTCGGCATGGACGCGTTGAATCCGAAGAAACGCGACGATCGCAAATGAAGCTGACGCTATCTGCCAAACGCCTCTTCAATAGCGACTCTGGCTGCAAGTTCGCTTAACAAGGAAGAAAGAACCACTCTTTCATGGCTGAGGCGAGAAGCCGTGCTGCGCATCTCCAAAAGATCCTGGCGCTCGCTTGCAGAGGCAAAAAAGAGACTGGCCACCCAGTAAGACAGATTCACCGCATCTTCGGGCAAATCGTCGGGAAGCACGACCTGGCGTCCGGACAACTTGGTAGACAATGACACGACATCGCGCAGCAAATCGCCCACCTGCCTTCCCAGAAGTTCTACAGCGCCATCCGGCGGCTCATCGTCAAACCATTCCACTTTGCCGACCAGATATGGTTTGTCATTCAAAAATTCAATGACGCGAAAGCGCTGCTTCCCCTCAGTCATGATATTCATCCTGCCGTCCGCCAGGCGCACCACTTCAGTTATTGCAGCCGAGCATCCGACACGCACGGATCTGGTGGACGACGGATTCCATAAAAGTACGCCAAATCGCCTATCCGTCTCCAGAACAGTATTGATCATGAGCCGGTATCGCGGCTCGAAGATATGCAACGGCAGAGGTCTTTTGGGGAAGAGGACAACTTCGGGCAGTGGAAACAAAGGCAGTTCGCATAAGGAGATTGAGGAAGGTGATGCCATGCCTGTTCACCATGTATGTATCATCCCTCTTATCCTATCCAAATGAGAGGTTATGTGTCTTTGCAAAAGGGGTATTTTTTCGTTAGCTCAAAAAATTATGCATTAATTTTGCCGGTTAAGCTTCGCAGGTGATGAGTATGTTTGCCAATACGTGGTTCAGCAGTGCCTTCCCGAAGGAGGGCGCCACGATCACGCTGCTCGATGAAGTGAAAGACTTTGCCAGAGAAACCTTTGACTCTCTCGACAAAGACAATGATGGCTATTTGCACGTTGACGAGCTGGAAATGGCCCTTGATGACGATAGCTTGTCGGAAAGGGACAAATCTTTTGTCACTTTTCTGTTGGACAACAGAAAGGAAATCGCCACCTCTTTCGATGAGGGTTGGGCATCAAAGAAGGATGGCATTTCAAAGTATGATCTAGAGTCTTATTTTGCAATCGTCGCCAGGCGCATGCATTTATGAGGCGGGCTCGCGGCTCATGCCGATGAGATATTTCTCAACGAATATGATCGTTGCATAAAATAGAAAATCGCTGTTTTTCTTCTTCGCAAATCCGTGC
>DATNRC010000097.1:0-5301 GCA_036703705.1 Candidatus Obscuribacterales bacterium | reverse complement strand
CGATAACCGATGGCGCTTATCAACTATCCTAAGCGAGAGATTATCTACAAAATCGTCTACTATGGCACCGGTCTTGGTGGCAAAACCACCAACCTCAAGTACATATACGATCATCTGGAACCTCAAGATCGAGGGGAGTTGGTGCAGCTTCGGACCGAGACTGAGCGGACACTTTTTTTTGACTACCTGCCGATAGAACTTACGTCCGTGCATGGATTCAAGACCCGCTTCGCTCTCTATACGGTGCCCGGGCAGTGGGAATACAACGAGTCGCGGCGGATGATTCTCAAGGGCGCTGATGGCATTATCTTTGTCGCCGATTCAAACGCCACGCGCTCGCGGGAGAACATCGACGCAGTACAGAATATGATTGACAACTTGGCGGAGCACAAGCTCAAAATTGAGTCGATGCCCCTGGTCTTGCAATACAACAAGCGCGACTTGCTCGATGCCATGCCAATCGGCCGCCTGGAAAGGGAGCTTAATCCCTGGGGAGTGCCAAGCTTCGAGGCAGTGGCCCTTGAAGGCAAGTCTGTCTTTGCAACCTTGAAGGCGCTCGCCAAGCTGGTCGTCAACCAGGCTCCCAAGCTCTAGCAAGAACGGCAATTTCCGGCAGGCTAAGGCGCAGTCGAATTACCGGAAACGTCGTTTCGTTGAGCCTTGGACGTAAGGCGTCAACTGTCCGGGCTTCTTTACTTGCGGCCTTGCGGCATGCTTTTGTGCCAAATTGCCACAAGCTTTCAGTTTTTTTATGCTAATTTGCAAAGGCGCTCTTAGAGGGAGCGCATCATGGCTGCCAAACGGAGACAGCGTTTTCTCCATCACTTTCGGCGGACGCCCCGGCAAAAAAGAAAGGGCAGACGTCAAAACGCCTCACGGGCGAAGCCGCCTGTGTGCTTTATCGGACGCAGCCCGGATTTTTTTCTTAGACGGCTCTTTGGACCTTGCCAGCCTTAATGCAAGAAGTGCAGACTTTCAGGCGCTTGACCGAATTCTGCACAACAGCCTTGACTGGCTGAAGGTTTGGCAGCCACCGTCTCTTATTGTGCGGGTTCCAGTGAGAACGCAGGAAAGTATAACCGTAACCGGTCATGGGTCCCTTGCCGCAAACATCGCAACGTTTAGCCATAGCAGTTATTCCTGAGTGATGTTGAAGGAGGTTAATTTCGCCTCCAATTCTCGCGGCTGGGTACCCCAGCTCGCTAAGAGCTGCCCCCGCCAGATGGTTTTCGCTCGAGGCGGCAGACAAAGTGTGCATTTTACCACGAAGTAAATACCTGGCAAACGTATCAGTTGCTGCATTTGGGCTTATCAGGATAGGAACATTTACACTTAACCACTCCCTCAGCCGGCCGCGGACGTGGTAGTCTGTTTTTGGGTATGCAGCTTCGGCTGGCGTTATCGGCTACGAAAATTATCCGGAAATCAAGCGGCGGCTCGAATTCCTCCCTGTGCCCCAATTCCTATTTGCAGGATCACTTCTCGTAAGATCACTTTTAATGCTGTCCAAATCGTGGTATCAATTCCTATCGTCCCCGTCTCCAGCGCTTGAAATCCCGGAGGATGCTGAGAGCCGTGGCAGTGGTAGCTTAGGAAGGCAAGGATGGCACTTGTAAATTACGCCGCGCGTGAGATCAACTGCAAGATCGTCTACTACGGCACTGGCCTTGGTGGCAAAACGACCAATTTGAAGTACATCCACAGTCAGCTTGCCCCCACTACGAGGGGCGAGCTCATCAGCTTGGCTACGGAAACAGAAAGAACCCTCTTCTTCGACTTCCTGCCCCTCGACCTGGGCAGCGTGCAAGGGTTCAAGACGCGCTTCTCGCTCTACACCGTCCCCGGTCAGGTGGAATACAACGCATCCAGAAAGCTCATCTTGAATGGTGTCGACGGCATTATCTTTGTCGCTGACTCGGACGTTATGCGCTCCAAGGACAATGTCGAGTCTCTGCAAAACATGATCGAGAACCTGGCGGAGTACAGCCTCACGCTCGACAACATCCCCTGGGTGCTGCAATACAACAAGCGCGACCTGGCCAATGCCATGCCCATCGAGCGCATGGAGAAAGAGCTGAATATCCGCGGTGTCCCCAGCTTCGAAGCAGTGGCCTCGGAAGGGCTGGGCGTGTTTGCGACGTTGAAAGCTATTTCCAAGCTGATTTTGAACAGGCTGCAGTGAGCTGCCTTTGCTTTTGAGAAATTCATTGGCGTTTGCTCTCGCCATCTCTTAGGCTTAAGTCAGGTCGCCGCGCTTCTTAACTAAGCTCTACATCGGAAATTTGCTTTGCATCCCACCTCTTACAGCAGGAAATTGAGCAGGGAAGCCGAACTCTCAGCCCTGCGGCGCGCCATTGCCGTGGAAAGACGCGCACGATACGCTGATTTTCAGGGGAGAAGGTCCACATTTTCACAATTCATGCGGCAGACTTCCGAACGCATGGCGAGGCGTCATCCGCTGGAGACAATTTGGGTAACAATTCGCGCCCTTTTCCGTCAGTATCCGAATGTGGACGTGGCGACGAGAATATCCATCGTCAGGCGCGCGGAAGAGCTTCTTATTCCGCTCTGGGATGCCGTTGAGGCGGCGGCCGATTCCTCTTCCCCTCCTCGGGAAAACACGCTTGACCCGGGCGGAGATGCCAAAGCGAGCTTCTGTGCGGGCAAACCCATCGCAGCAGATGCCAAGCTGCGCGATGCGCTCGCTCCACCGGCGGCAAAGAGCGCCGCGAATCTGCCCGGGCGCTCCTCAGCCGAAGCAAGCAAGCCGCAACAGCCGGGCAATTCATCGCCAACAGGCAAAGCTCATGGCCTGGCACTACCTGCGGTGCCATCTCCTCGCGCGGATGCAATGCAAGGCAAGCCGCTCGCGAATGCTCCCGTCAACGGAAACGCGTCCCCGACGCACAAGTCGACCTCAGCAAAGTTTTCCGATCACAGAGTGCAGAACGACAATACTGCAAAAGCGAAATCTTCTGCAAACGATCCCGATGAGGTGAACGTTCAATTCGTCAAGGGTGTCGGTCCAAAAATGGCTGCCGTGCTGGGACGGCTCGGAATCAGTACGGTCGGCGATTTGCTTCGCCACTACCCGCGAAGGCATCTCGACTTTCAAAACAGATTGTTCATCCGTGACGTCAGGCCGGGGCAAGAGGTGACCGTCTTTGCCACCATTCGCACTGTATCGGCTTTCCAGTCCAAGCGCGGCAATGTTTCCGTCATCAACATCCTGCTTTCGGATGGCACCGGCAGCCTGATGGTGACAAGATTCATCGGCGGCAAGTCCAACAAGTACCTGCTCGACCGCTACAAGGAGCAGTTTCCGAAAGGCGCAACAGTAATAGCGTCCGGACTTGTCGAGCGTGACAAATTCGCGGGCAAGAATTCGCTCCGCAATGCCGAGCTGGAAGTGCTCGGTTTCCTGGGAGGTGACAGCGGACAGCACGAAGCGGAAAGCCAAAAGAGCATCCACACCGGTCGCCTGGTGCCTGTCTATCCGCTCACGGAAGGCGTGAGCCTGCGTTATCTGAGAAACGTCATCTATAACGCGCTCGAAGCTTACGGCGGCTCACTTACAGATCCGCTCCCTCAATCTATTCGGGAAGCTCATCAATTGATGGATTTGCGCGATGCCCTCATGCACATGCACTTCCCGGACGATCCGCTGATGAAAGAAAGTGCACGCCGGCGCCTGGTGTTTGACGAGCTGTTTGGCATTCAGCTGGAATTGGCAAGGCGCAGGCATAAATTCGATCAAACCGAAGGCGCTTTGAGCCTGGAAAAGGTGGAAGGCGGGCTCGTCGATCGTCTCATCGCTTCGCTTCCTTTCCAATTGACGGCTGCGCAAAGAAGAGTTTTCGCGGAAATCGCAAGAGACCTCGCCGCACCTAAACCCATGCACAGGCTGGTGCAGGGCGATGTCGGCTCGGGCAAAACGGTTGTTGCCTTGATGGCTTGCCTTATGGCCATCGATAACGGCTATCAAGCCGTGGTCATGGCTCCCACGGAAATACTTGCTGAGCAACATTATTTCCAGTTTCAGCGATTGCTGACCCCCCTCGGGTTGAAAGCGGCGCTTGTGGTCGGCAAGCAGGGGCAGAAAGAGCGCCGTCAGACTCGCCAAGATTTGTTCAGCGGGCAGGTGCATGTGGCCGTCGGCACGCATGCTTTGCTTGAAGAAGACGTGGAGTTCAAAAATCTCGGATTGATCATAATCGATGAGCAGCATCGCTTCGGTGTCAAGCAGCGAGCGAGGCTGAAGGCGAAAAGCTTGAGCCCTGAGCTCCTGACCATGACCGCCACCCCCATACCGCGGACGCTTGCGCTGACCATGCATGGCGATCTGGATGTTTCAGAGATAGATGAGCTGCCGCCCGGGCGCAAGCCCGTTGAGACCAGGCTCCTTAAACCAGGCGATAAACGGCAGATCTGGGCGTTCATAAAAGAGCAAGTCATGAAAGGACGTCAGGCGTACATCGTCTTCCCTCTCATCGAGGAGTCGGAGACGCTTTCTGCAAAAGCGGCGACGCAAGAGTTTGAGAAGTTGAGAACAACAGTATTTTCCGAGCTCAGGGTCGGGCTCATGCACGGCAAGCTGAAGGCGCAGGAAAAAGAAGAAGTGATGGAACGGTTCCGGCGCGGCGATTTCCAGGTATTGGTCTCAACTACTGTGATTGAAGTGGGTGTGGACGTCCCCAATGCCTCGGTGATGGTGATTGAGAATGCGGATCGATTCGGACTGGCTCAGCTGCACCAATTGAGGGGAAGAGTGGGCCGCGGCGCGGAGCAATCCTACTGCTTCCTGATTGCCGATTGCAAATCGGAGCAAACCCGTCAGCGCCTTGAGATCATGACGCAGACCAATGACGGTTTCGTGGTTGCAGAACGCGATCTGGAAATCCGCGGCCCGGGCGAATTCCTCGGCTATCGCCAGAGCGGGCTTCCAGACATGATTCTTACGGATCTGGTGCAAGACACGAAAATTTTGGAAGAAGCACGCAAGGCGGCTATAAATCTGATCAAGCGTGATCCTGAGCTGAGCACCTGCCCGGCGTTGAAGAAAACTCTCGCCCGCAAAACGACGGTCGTGGAGCCTGAGATAATTCGCTCGGGCTGAGGCGGCTAGAACTCCTGACCAGTCGGCACTGTTACTGTTTCGGACGTCTCATTGATTGAGGCCTGGCAGTCGGTGTCTGGTGATTCATTAGTCGGTTTTTGCTGGGCGAAGCTCGACGTGGCGCTCGGAGGCTCGTCGTTGAGAGCTCCGGTTACCCTCATCATTGCCTGTTGTTGTCGCGGCGG
>DATNRC010000096.1:0-3642 GCA_036703705.1 Candidatus Obscuribacterales bacterium | reverse complement strand
CCTCCCAGGACAATTGACGCAGGATCTGCGCCCGCAGTAATAGTTGCTCCCTTACCCACGAGATTAACGCCGTTGACGGTCAGCTGCCCAGTGTGAAGATAATTGCCTGGAGGAAAGAAGACAGTGCTCCCCGGTGTAGTGGCCGCGGCGTTTATGGCGTTCTGGATGGCCGTCTGATCGTCGGTCACCCCGTCGCCGACTGCGCCGAAAGTCTTGACGTTTAGCCATGTGCCGGCAAAAGCAGCCGGCGCTGTAAGCAACAATGTCGCGAGAACGATGAGCAGCACATGAGACGCCGGTATAAGTTGTCTGAGAAAATTAAAAGGAAGCATACTCTACCATCCTCAAGTTATCTGAGCATCAAGACGGTCCTCCGGACAATTGAGCCTTGCGACTGAGCGAACAAATCCATACTTCCCGTCAAGAAGAGACTTTTTTGAAAGCTTTAGTCGCGGAATTCTGGACCGATAACTCGATTTTACATCGGGCTGCTAGGATGCACAAAGTAAAAAATTTTGCGCCTGACCACCTCAACTGCTCTGCCAGGGATCGATGATGATAGCCCCCGTGGCTTCGAAGTGCCGCGTATTTCTAGTCATCAAATGCATATGGTGCCTCAGAACAGTTGCTGCCAGCAGCCCGTCAATTGATGGAAGTGAAATGCCCATCTTGCTAAGTCGCGCTGTTATACTGCCCCAAATGAGCGCAGTCTGATTGTCAATTGGCAGGATGCGATCGGAGAACTGCGACTGCAAACCGTCCAACCAGGTAGTTAGTGAGTTTTTCTTCTTGCTCGCCTCAAGCAGTTCTATTCCTTTCATGATCTCGCCGGTAGAGAGCACACTAAGAAACAGGTCCTCGTCGGGTATCCGAGAAACCGTCTCCTTCACGACCTCGCTTCCCATCGGGTTGCGAATCTCAGAAAGAACACAAGTATCCAGGACGATCTTCACAATGTGAGCTCTCTGCTTTCGCTTCTGTCGCGCTCCAGCATCAATCCATCGAACGGCTCGCCTGCGAAGATATATTCTTTGAATGATTTGCGATTTTTCTTCAGGCGCTCATACTCGCGCAGCGAAATCACCACGACTTCGTCTTTGCGGCGGCGAACTCTCTGTGGTCCCTCGGTAAGGGCGCGATTGACTAATTCACTGAATCGGTTTTTTGCGTCAGCTAAATTCCAAATGTCCATATATTCCAAGCGATAAATAGCTAGCTAATCTAGCTATTTACTATAGCACAAATGTAAGGAGGTACGGACGATAGCATGAGCTATGGCATGAGTGTCCTCGATGCGGTATATGTGCCCTGCCGGAACTGCATCTTCATCCGTGCTCGGTCGAGCTTCAAGGTGACAAGCATACGCAGACATTCTAATTTTACATGCGGGCGATCTTGGCGCGCAATCTCCATCTTTGCCATTAAAGGGTGTCTGTCCGCGTCATGGCCCAAACTGGCTGGGCAGGAGCGTTGCGGTCTTGTTGCCGAACGCCACCGTCGGCGGTATTGGCACCAGACAGCGAATGAAGAAAGCGAGATTGGCTGTAGATCCCTTATATGAATTGCCGGTGATGGCAAGACTGGTGAAGTCGTCTTGACCGACCTCAATCACTGCTGACGTGGCGCCGGACAGTCCACAATCTGACAGGCCATTCTTGTTTATGACAAAAGCGCCCGCTGCCGCGGCGCCGCTGATGACCGAGATGCCCTGGCGCCCGCACCTGGAGATGGTGTTTTTTACCATTGAAATGTTTGTGCAATTCTGTGTTTGAATCCCTGTGGTGAATTGGTTGATATCGTTTTTGATTATCCGGCAGTTGGTTGTCCCGTCCACATTGATGCCTCGGAAGGCGTCTAGGTCCAGTCCCCTAATCGTGTTTTTCTCAACGGTAATGCTGTTTGTATTGAGCAAGCTGATCCCGCTAGCGGCTGCGCGGAGGATGATGTTTTTCGAAATGTTGAAATTGTTGCCGCTAACATTGAGAAAGCGAACTCCACCTAGTCCGTCCGTAAACAGATTGCTCACAATGCTGATGTCGTTGTCGGCGCCTTGCAGGTCGATTCCGTTGGTGGCTGTTGCATTGCCAATGAACGTGTTGTTCGAGATCACAACGCGATTAACACCAACCATGCCTAAGATGCGGTTCCGAACAATGGGCGAATTTATGCCGACCTGATTGCCGTCGATGACTCCGTCACTCGAGAAAGAAACAGTCAGCGGATTGACGAATTTAGCTGCAATCACCGTATTGCGCATGGAAAACTGCGTGGCATTGTTGAAGTGCACGCCTATTGAGGCGCCTACGGTGGCATCGATTATCAGCCCGGAAAGAGTGCTTCCAGTAGCGCCCAGGACGATTGAAGCAGAAAATGCGCCTGCAGTGATAGTTGCTCCCTTACCCACGAGGTTGACGCCGTTGACGGTCAGCTGCCCCGTGTGAAGATAATTCCCGGGGGGAAAGAGCACAGTGCTCCCGGGTGTAGCGGCCGCAAAGTTTATGGCGTTCTGGATAGCCGTCTGATCGTCGGTCACCCCGTCGCCGACTGCTCCGAAATCCCTTACGTTTACGGTTGCCGCAAAAGCTGCCTGCGCGGTCAGGAACAATGTCACCAGAGCGATGAGCAGCAGATGAGATGCGGGTAGAAATTGCCGGAGATGATGAACAGGAAGCATACTTTACCATCCTCAAGTCGTCGGGGCGAACAAGATGGTCTGGCTAATTCAGACTTGCGACTGAGCGCACAGAACCCATACTTCCCATCAAGAAAGAGACTTTGTTAAAAGCTTCAATCGCTAAATTCCGGACCGATAACTCTATTTTACTTTGGGCCACTGGGGTGCACAAAGTAAAAATTTGTACGCCGAAAGAAATGGTACCCTCGGTTGTGGTTACGGGAATGCATTAAGCTTGTCTGGAGAGTTTTCAGGCAGCAGGAATTGGAAAGACAGGGTTACGCTTGCAATGCGTCCAATTGTCTTGAGTATGTCAGGATAAAGATTTCACTGGAGAGTTGAACCGTGCGCGTGAAGATGCATGGGCAGCGGGATAACACATTGCGGACGAACATTGGCGCAAAATATGAAAGTCGTCATCACGAGAGTTTGCTCCGGATCCACACGCAGTGAATGATTGCTGCACCGACTTGTGGCATAACCGGTATTTGGTGCGGAAATCGCCGACCCTGTTTAGGCGGAGCTAGAATTGCCGGTCGCGCACGAATTTTATGGCCGGATCATTGCTCTGTTGAATGGTCAGCCAGCCAAGTCTCTAAGTCAGCCCTCGTGGAAAAATCTAGAAGTGCTTCACTCAATGCCTCAAGCTGTACCAGTGACAGAGACTTAACTTGACCGACCAAATTCTCTTCAAGCTGACCAACGCGACGCGTCAGGTGTCGAAGAACCAGGTTAATCGCCTCCATGCGGCGTCCCTGCTGTATCCCTTCCTTAAGCCCCTCTTCGCGCCCTTCCTTGCGCCCTTGTTCGCGTCCTTCCTTGACGCCTCTCTTGATTCCTTCTTCCATCCAGCTTGTGACAATTTCCATGACCGCCTCCCGCTCCTTTGAGCCCAGTGCATCCATCTCGTTAAGGAAAACCTTCGTCTCGTCGGAGTTAAGCCTCAGATAGGTGTCGACGAATCCGGA
>DATNRC010000095.1:0-7230 GCA_036703705.1 Candidatus Obscuribacterales bacterium | reverse complement strand
TGTCAGAAATTCAGAGATTTTTCTGACAGGCAATTCATACACCTGTCAGAAAGCTGGCGGTTTTTCTGACACTTACGATCGCCCGCATGAGGGACGAGGAAAGGGGCGGTTGACGCATGGCATCGTCCTATCAAGCCGCATCCAATGCCAATCTTGCCAAGACATGATAGACTTAGGCCGTGGTGACGCCCGTTCTACCCATTGTTTTTGGCGGGGTTTTGCTCTTTTGTTCAAGAATTTACTGAGAAGGGGTATAGGTGTCGATCTCGGCACGGCCAATACTCTCATTTACGTTGATAAGCAAGGCATTGTTTTGCGAGAGCCTTCCGTGGTTGCTGTTGACGATCAGACCAACACGGTAAGAGCAGTAGGCGAAGAAGCTAGGGCGATGTTAGGTCGCACTCCTCATGGCGTGAGAGCCACACGTCCCTTGCGTGACGGAGTAATTGCCGAATTCAAGTATGCCGAGTACATGCTGAAAGAGTTTCTCAATCGCGTCCTCAACGGCGGTCGAGGCTGGATGGCTCCGGACATTGCGATTGGCATTCCGTGCGGCGTCACGGACGTGGAAAAAAATGCGGTAAGGCAAGCTGCTCGCAGCGCAGGCGCCGGGCAGACATATTTACCGGAAGAGCCTATGGCGGCAGCAATCGGTTGCTCCTTGCCTGTCGCCGAGCCCACTGGTTCGATGATCGTCGACATTGGCGGAGGAACTACGGAGGTAGCTGTCGTCAGTCTTTCCGGTATTGTCGTCAACGAATCGCTGAGAGTGGCCGGCGATGAGTTGAATGAAGCAATCATCCGCTATCTCAAGAAAGTGCACAGCCTGGCCGTGGGTGAGAGAACCGCGGAAGAAATCAAATTCCGCCTCGGCTCCGCCTACAAAACTGTCGATAACGATCGTTATGAAGTGCGCGGCTTGAACCTTATCAATGGCTTGCCTCGCACAGTCACCATCAGCCGCGGCGAAATCCGAGAGGCGATGGTCGAACCCCTGTCTCGGGTCGTGGAAGCAGTGAGACGCACGCTCGAGCGCACGCCTCCGGAGCTTGCCGCCGACATCTACGATCGCGGTATCATGCTCACTGGGGGTGGGGCGCGCTTGCAAGGTATTGACGAACTCATTTCCAATGAGACTGAAGTACCAGTTTTGATTGCTGACGATCCACTTTCTTGCGTCGCCATCGGCACAGGCAAGATGTTGACAGATCCTACCTACCGTCGTGTCCTGATGCAGTCACTCTGCGAAAGCTAGGGAGATCTCCCACTTGGTCTCGTCGAATCAAAATCAGCTGGACGTCGAGTCTATTGCTGAGGTTGTTTTCTTCCTCATCCTCGTCTGGATGATCGCGGGGCCGGTGCGCGGCACGGTCCTGTCGGCACAGACGTGGGTCAGTTCCGTATTCACAAAAGGCGCATATCAGGTCGAGTCGACTAAGAATCTTGCCGAGCAGTTGCTTGAGTCATCGAAACGCATAAAGATACTTGAGGAGAAACTCGCCAAATCCGAGCTGGAACTCACTCGCCTCAAACAGCAATCGCGTGACACCAACAAACTGAGAGCATTGCTCGGACTGAGAGAAAAAGAAGACAGAAAAACAATTGCCGCCGACGTGATCGCGCGCAACCCGGATAATTGGTTTGAGCAAATAACGCTCGACAAAGGCAAGGTGGAAGGAATTCGCGAAGGCTCGGCCGTCATTACCAGTGAAGGTGTTGTCGGACAAGTGGTGAGCGTGGCCGATCATGCTTCGGTCGTAAAATTGCTCACCGACCCGGATATGAAGCTGGGCGTCGTTTTGAAAAAGACCGGCGTCACCGGCATTCTCTCGGGCAACTACCAGAAGCCGGCAAAAATTGACTGGGTTCCTGTGGGGACAAATGTCGATATTGGCGACAAGGTTTCCTGTCTTGGCAAGGGCGGGACTTTTCCTGAGAACCATCCTGTGGGAACCATCATTGGCGTGCGCCGGGACACCAATGGTGCTTCCATGCAAATCGAAGTGAAGCTTTCCGAAAACTGTTACGATCTCAGTCAGGTATTGGTTCTGCCCCCTCTGGGAATGTGATGCCATGTCGTTCATGTCCATACGAGCGCGCAGAAGGCTGTGGGAGGTTAGCCTCGCGGCATTGACCGTTGCCTGCGCCTGGCTGCTGCAAATGACTGTGCTGACGAAGCTTTCGCTCAATAGCATGCTTTGCAGTTTGCCTTTGACGATTACCATTATCTGGGGATCCGTTTTCGGCTCGCCCTTAAGATCGCAAACGCAAGATGAGCTCAAGCTCAAGACCTTCGGTGAGGTGGCGCTCTGGCAATTGCTGTCCGGCTCCGTGACCGGTGCCATTATAGGTGCCGTCTTTGCCTCCCTCTATGCGACGCTTCTGCCCATGTATCCGCTTGCTTATCCTCTGGTAGGCTGGATTGCCGGGTACTTCAGTTTGCGCAGCTTCAGCCAGGCAACATTGTTGTGCATTCCCCTTGTCCTGGGCGGAACGGTTTTTGCAGAGTCGGTGACGGCGCTGCAACTGGCTGTGAGCGGGCGACCGGAAGTATTGCCCCGGCTCGCCGAGATAGCCTTTCCGGAAGCAATTCTCAACTCTCTCATCGCCCCTTTTCTCTACTTCCCGATGCGTGCCTGGTTTGAATTTTTCAAAGCTCGTGTAGTTCAAGAATGACGCAAATCGCCCAACGCAATGCTCAGACCTTAGACACCACATTCAAGGTGCCCATACTGCTCTTCTTAATCTTCGCGGCCATGGCCGTCCTGGCCGCTCGCTTATTCTGGCTGCAAATTCTGCAAAACGGCTATTATCGCGCCCGCGCCGTGGAAAACTCTACGCGGGTTACCTTTCTGAGGGCTCCCCGGGGGATCATTTACGATCGCCACGGCAATCTCCTTGCCACGAACAAGCAGTCACTCTCCATGGTGGCCATTCCAAACCAGCTGGAGAACATTATGGATCTGTCGCGGCGCCTTTCAAGAGTGCTCGATCTGCCGGTTGCAAAAGTGCACAATCAGCTCTTGAAAGCGAAGGCATCCAACTCGGTCCTTCCTTATGTCATCGAGCGCGATCTGGATATGAAGATCGTGAGCAACTTCTACGAAAACCGGCTCTTCCTGCCAGGCGTGGACATCATGGCGGACATTTCGCGCAATTATCCTCAAGGCGAGGTGTGCGCGCATGTGCTCGGCTATTGCGGCGAGATAACCCAGGCTCAGCTCGAGAGACGTCCGGAAAGGCGCATGGGAGACATTGTAGGGCAGGACGGCGTGGAGCGCCTTTATGATGTGCAATTGCGCGGCATCGACGGCGAGCAGCGCGTGGCGGTCAACGCCATGGGGACGTCCCTGTCCAAGGAAACAGCAAAACCGGTAGTAACGCGCGAAGCGCAAGCCGGTTTGCCGACCGTCCTTTCGATCGATCTTGATCTACAAAGGACGGCCCATCAAGCTCTGGGAGACAGGTCGGGAGCAATTGTGGCCATCGACCCGCAGACTGGTGAAGTTCTTGCTATGGTGTCGCGTCCGAGCTTCGATCCCAACGTTTTCACGCGGCGAATCACTCCTGCTGTATGGAAGAAGATAAATGCCCCTACTCACCCAATGCACAACCGCGCCTTGTCAGGCTTTCCGCCTGGATCGATCTGGAAGGCGGTGACCCTCATTGCCGCGCTGGAGAATAAAGTGGTGAAACCGGACACCAAGCTGCATGTTTCTGGTGGTATCAGCCTTGGTGGCTTCTTCTTCGGCGACTGGACAGGATCTTCAGGATTGTACGACCTGGTCAAATGTCTCGCCTGGTCCCGAGATTCGGCTTTCTACCAAATGGGTTTGAAGATGAAGCCGGAGCAAATAAAGGACTGGGGCGTGAAGTTCGGGGCCGGCCGCCCGACAGGTGTCGAGCTGAGACACGAAGGCATGGGACTTGTGCCGGACTCGGCCTGGAAAGAGCGTGTGTATCACGAGAAGTGGTATCCGGGAAACACTCTCCACATGTCGATTGGGCAAACCTATGTTCAAGTGACGCCCGCGCAGGCAGCACGCATATTTGCCGGCTTCGGCATGAAAGGTCAGATTCCCAACCTGCACTTTGTCCTCAAGATGGGAGATCGGCAGATCCCTCACCCGCGCCCGGAGAAGGTAAAAACTCATCCTGAATATCTCAATGTCGTCCTCAAGGGGCTAAAAGCCGTCGTGGCCAGTGGCACGGGTGGTGCAACCAGATTGGGCGATGTGGAAGTAGCCGGCAAAACTGGCTCGGCAGAAGCGCCGCCGGCAGGCAGCAAGACACATGCCTGGTTCTGCTGCTATGCGCCCGCCGACAAGCCGCGAATAGCCATTTGCTGTTTCGTCGAGCACGGCGGTCACGGCGGATCTGCTGCGGCTCCCCTGGCTAAACAAGTGTTGCAAAAGTTTTTTGGTTTGGACTCGCCTGCCCAGCTAGTTGAGAAACCAACTAAAAAACCCGGTCGACGCCACCAGTAAATCCGATTCATATAGCACGGATATAAATAAGCCCGCTGGACAAGCAGGCCGATAATTAAGATAATTCTGTGAGCTTTTCGGGAGGTCTGATGACGAGCACAAACTCGGTGCCTACACCAAATCCAGTACCATTTGGCGACAAAACCCCATCAGCATCGCCCCAGGCCGAGGATTTAAAGGCACTCTTCCAGGGGGACAGCGCTGAGCTGGATCTCGCTCGCACAAAGCAGTCATCGCCCTTCTCCGGCGACACCGCAGAGTTGGAGAAAGACCAGAAAAGGGCGACCGCCAATCGCGAAAGAGGCTTAGACGAGCTCGCGGCGTCAAAAGAGACCGCCACTCTTGCCGAAGACACGGCGAACATTCCTAATAAAGCCGATGCAACGGCTGCGGATTCGCCTGTAGTAAGAATCGACCTCTCAGCTCGTGAGATCGCAGAAGCACTGGCTGGTGACAGCGAAGCCGTGCCGCCGCCACAAGTTAAAGAACAAGAGGAGGCTGAACCGACGCGCCTGGCTAAGACCGACAATCAGGTGATGCTGTCGAGAACCGAGCTGGTCAGCATTCTGGAGAATTTCGTCAACCTCATAAAGACAGAAGTGCTCCCGAATGCCAATAGCCTGGATTTCACGCCGGATGAAAGCAATGCCCGTATTGCCGAAGTGACCGTCGACGATCGCACGCAAGAAATCGACGAACTGCGGAGCCTGTTGATTGAGGCGCAGGACACGATCATTCAGTTGCTCACCGATCGCGTGGAAGACAGGGCAAAAATCGCTCACCTTGAAGCTCAAATAAGGCTTTTGCCCGATCTCCAACAGCAAGCTGATCGGGCAAATCGAAATGCAGTGGAGGCTGAAGATTTTCGCTGTGAGCTGGCTAAGGTAAAATCTGAGTTGGAAAGATTAAGGATCGCCAAGGTTCGAGAAGAGTCGGAAATGATCAAGCGATCGTGGTGGTCCGGGCTCACTGACTGGCTCAAAGGTAAGCAAGCATAAGCGCCAGGCGCTATTTATGACAACCCAACAACAGCAAAGAGTGCTGCCATTCCCCATGGATCGCTCACTGGGTGATCTGTACCTGGTTGAAGATGGGGCCGTCAAATACATAGGACAGGCACGGGGACGCGTGACCGTGCCGTTCGACGCCAAGGTCAAACTGTCAATCAGTGACCCGCTCAACGCCTATCTTTCGCCCTTAGACGCGCTAGCGCCTGACGATCTGGATAGCGTTTCTCTCTATAGCGCCTATATTAGCTCTGCTTCCATGGCCCACGTCGCTCGTCTGACCGGACTGACAGAGCTCGATCTGGGCTATACACGAGTGATAAAAAAACTGGAGGCTGGCATTCCAAGCTCCGAAAACGTGGACAGTCTCATCTGGCAGATTCGGGGCCTGCGCGGACTGAAGATACTGAAGCTGGGCCATGTTCCCCTGACGGATTCGGGCATGCAGCATCTGTCCGGATTGAAGTCTCTTGAAGTTTTGGACCTCGAGGAGACTAAAGTCACGGATCACGGTATGCACTATCTGCAAGAACTGTCCAACATGCGAGTGCTCGATTTGCAGGGTGTAAACGTCCAGGGTCCCGGACTGAAGCCTCTGACGCGACTAAAGCAGCTGGTGTCTCTAGACCTGCAAGAGACTCGAGTCAATAACGAAGGCATAAAACACCTTGCGCAAATGCCGCAGCTGAGGTGGCTCAGGCTCAAGAGCACTCACATTACAGACGAGGGGTTGGCCAGTCTGTCCGGTCTCAACCAGCTCACCGAGCTCGAGCTCGACCACAACGAAATATCGGACTTCGGTTTGATTCACCTGAGCGCCATGACCGAGTTGAAAGAGCTCGATATTTCATATACTAAGGTTACAGACGCAGGCATATATTTGCTTTATGGTCTCTGCAATTTGGAAACGCTTTCATTGCGCGGACTGCAAATAAGTGACAGCGCGTTGGAGGAGCTGCGATCAGCGCTCCCCAGCTGCAAAATCATAGTAGGACCTTAGGGCATGACTCGAAATCAAGCTTTCGTCGTGGGCAATCTGGTGGGTGTCGCGGTACTCATTGCCGGCATCATGATCACGGCTCCTCACAAGATGAAAGAGCAAGAAGAGCTGGACGCGAAAAACAAACAAGCAGTCGTAGTATCGGTGCGAACAATCGAGAAAGGCGAGACTTTATCTCCGGAGAATGTTGTGGAAAGGCGGATTGAAAGAAAAGACGTGCCCTTGAATGCAGTGGAATCGGGCAGGAAAGCAAACGGCATGGTGGCACGCCAAAAAATCGAGAAAGATGCAATCGTGTTGTATGCAGACGTTGTGCTTTCGCCGCTCAAAATCGATGGCGCAAGGAAGCAATGATGCCTTTTGGAAGGGTGCTCATCGACCGCTTGCCGCCAGCTGTACAGCCTTGGACCGTGATCAGTATCGTCACCTTGATGGCACTGATTTAATCATGCTGTCAGAAAAATTCTTGTTTTTCTGACTGCCGCTCTGCTGTCAGAAAAATTCTTGTTTTTCTGACACCTGGCGAAAAGATCTTGCTATGCTGCTTCCGGTCTAGGGTCCGAAGACGGCGCAGTTTGGAAACTTTGTTCGTATGCGCGCAGTTCCCACTTCAGAAACAGCCGTATCACGCAATTCGAGGTGTTCGAGCGTGGGAAGATTAGCCAATTGCGCCAGGCCGTTATCGGTAACTTTGGTACCACTCAGGAAGATAATCTTGAGTGAAGCAATCGACGCC
>DATNRC010000094.1:0-4162 GCA_036703705.1 Candidatus Obscuribacterales bacterium | reverse complement strand
CACCAAGAATCGGTATGATCATTCTTCAGTCCAGTTGAAATTGGATTTGCAACGCAATTACACACTGGACTACCTCTTTTCGGCAAGGTTTCCTTGCGGATATCTGCCGATATCCGGCAGGCTTATGCTTCGTTTTACAGTCTTGTTTGCATCAGCCTGCTCCTATTATTTCTTCTAGTTGAAGATTCGGACACGAATGAAACGGCGAGCCAGTCCCAAACGTCGTTGAATTTCTTAGAGACTGTCCAAATTTCGTGGATCTTTATAGGTGTCCCTCCTCGGGCGGCACCCCTTGTCCTACGATTTGGCTGTCTGACCGCCCGGGCAGCGGCGCCGAAGCGATCGGCGCCCACAAGTCGACTTCAAATAGTCTAAAAGAGTGAGTCAGGGCGCCCTCCCCGACTCACTCTTGCACAGGTAATTGACTGAGGCGGCGGCCGGTAGCGCCGTTCT
Organism: Candidatus Obscuribacterales bacterium; assembly: GCA_036703705.1. Lineage (GTDB taxonomy): Bacteria > Cyanobacteriota > Vampirovibrionia > Obscuribacterales > Obscuribacteraceae > DATNRC01. The sequence goes on along the minus strand of DATNRC010000094.1, from coordinate 3,709 downwards.
TCAGTCAATCATTCCCGTCAGCCAGTTAGTCTTCGTCATCAAACGGGCCGCACTCATCCACATCACCACCCGGAGGCCGCACTGCCCAACCCATCATCGGCGCCAGCGTGCCGTCCGCGTCCTGAGAGACGGCGGTCAGCCCGGCTACGAAATGATAGTCGCTCAGGTCGAATTTGAACGGCACAGTAGAAAGCGATGCCGGCAAATTCTCGGTGGTTATGGTAGCCGCGTTATCCTCGAGCAGGGGATTTCGTTGAGAATCTCCCCAGCGCTTGATGTATGGGATGAGCTTCATTAGAGCGCCGTCAACGCTCTCAGAACCGCTTCCCATCAATCGCGACTTATAGAGCCCCTGCCAAAATTCGCTGTCGACGTGGCCTTTGGCAGCGGCAACGAACTGATCGAGAACCGGCGTCGCTTTATCCAGCCACCATTCCAGTCCGCCGAAATCGTACAAGGACTTCGTCTTGTCGAGCACCGACTGCCAGTCCTCAGGTGTGCCCGTGAGAGTAATCCGGGGAATGCCGCATTCCGTCCAGACCGCATAATTAAAGTAGCTCTGCACCGTGTCCATCAGGACGACGATTGATACCACGCGTTCCAGAGATCCTGTGGTGGAGAAATCGGAAACCAGCTGAGCGTACCGCTCCTCGCCGAGCCGCTCGCGAAGCGCGTCACCGAAATCATCGAAGCACGATGGCCAGTCATTGTCCGGGTTGCCAACCGAGAAATCCGGACGATAGATTTCGATGGTCTCGCTATCTTTGTGAGCGACGAATTTGTCGCGGTATTGCTCCGCGTTCTGGTTTATGTGGTTGGCGAAACCCTGGGCAATGGTCACCCAAATTGCATCGGGAGTAAGAACGAGCGGGTAGTGGCGGGAATAAGCGCGATGGGCCGCCTCAATGAGGACATGAAACCCCAGCGGCTTAACGACCTGGGCATCCGGCGAGGACAGCGCTTCAAACTTGCTTCCGGCAGCAAGTTTCTGAAACGCCTGGCGATGAGTGGTGGCAGGCAAGAGCGAGGTGGCGACTTTGACGTCGCTGACGCAGAATGTGCGGTCTGTCATTGGTAATCCTAAACCTTTCTTGCTTTGGCATCGCCGCTCAAGCGGCGAGCGGAGAATCTTGGGCCCGCTTCTTCAGCACTGTGGCAGGTCGTCCGATGCTGAGGTCGGAACTCAACAGGCTCGAGTCAGCCGGTCAACTCTTGGTGGGTAAGTGCTGCTTTGCCTCTTGGGACCTATTAGAGAAGAAGTGCGAACCGTCTTCTCACTCTTACAAAGGAAAAGATGACGTGATGGCTTTCCTTTACGCAGTGAGAAGCAATCCGATCTCGTGCACCTGATTGCGGTAGGCAGCGTGACGGCAAAAGTGGACGGTGGGCCGCTTGTTCATTTGCGGCTGCCCGCTCAGGCAAAGAAGAATCTATTCAAGAGCCTTACGCCTAAGCCTTAAACTTTGGCTTAAGAAGCGGAAAGCGATTGATTTTGATCGGTGCATATGCACAAGCAAGCGATTGACTATGCAAGATGCGTGTTGCATTAAGGAACTCTATGGCAGGAGCCCCGCTTGACATAACCCGCCGTGCGGCGCGTTGTGTTATACATAGTTTGTTGGTATCAAATTTGGTTGCTGGCGCCCACTCTTACTAGAAATTCAGAAGTGAATCTTTCGCAGAAACTATTCTCATATTGGCAGTCGTTCCGCACTATAAGCGGGCGAGGCAGCGATGGTTCGGATGATCTATCGTTCATGCCACCACCAGGAGTTCGCGAGCATTCGACGCGAATTGATGAAAGCGATTGTGATTACGTTCCGCTAACGGCAGAACGCAGCACCCTGTCCGATTGCGAAGCCGATAGCGCGCCGAGCACCGTCAATCTGGATTGGATTCCGGGAGAGCTAATCTACGATTGAGATGAGACTGTTCGCATCTGGTCCATCCTCGCATTGAGTGTCTCTTCTCTTCTGCGGTCCCCATTATCTAGAGCGTTCTCTTCCACGGCATAAGATTTTGCTTTAGAGCATCGGGCGCGCGAAATATGGTTCTAGGCGTAGGAGTTTCTGAAAAATCATTTCTCTGAAGAGAACGGTCCCTTTTGGCGAGCATTCGGCGCACGATCGCAGGCAGAGAGCGAGCGCAAGACGGGCTTTGCAAACTTTGCGCGCCGCTCCGCCGGCAGTTATCGCAAGACTCTGAGCTGTTTTCAAGCGGCACCATTGGCGAATCTCTGTAAGCTGTGACAATGAGAAGTTTCTCTTTTTGGGCCTTGAACTCAAGAAATTTGGGCTTTGCATCTCGATAAGATCACCCAGCTAATCTTTAACTCTCCGAACAACCACTAGCCGTTCCTCCTGCTTCCATAGCGTAACTGCCGATATCACCTTTGCTTATCTCAATCACGCCGGCCGCGTGGGCGAGGTGAGCTTCGCTCATCTTCAAAATTCCTGCAGTCCTAAACGCCCGATAAAGAGAGAAGCATCCCATGACAGATGCACGTATAGATCTGCTCGATCGGCGCGTAGTGGGCGAACTCAGTGTGGTTTTCGGAAGTGGAGGATCGAAAGCTGTTTTGGCTGGTGCCGGAGCAGTGCTCGCCTTCCACATTGGGGAGCTGAAGACCTTTCGCACCATTGGGGGCGTCAGCGGCGGCTCCATTCCAGCGGCACTCTTTGCCGGTGGCACGGACGCGGCTACCATGCTCTCACAAGCGCTTCAGACAGATTTCTCGCAGCTTCTCACTCCTTCCACAGGCCTCATTCGGCGGCTCCTGGCGTTGCTCAGCAAGTACCGCTACGAGCAGACGCGCCCGGCAAAAGGCGTGTTCTCCACCGAAGTACTGGGGCGATACATCGACGGCTATGTTCCGCGCTGGCCGAGCAATTACTGGACTCTGGCTTCGGTCAACGGCGGCAGCGTGCTTTTCACCGCCCGTGGTGTCGCTAGGCTGGCACCGCACAGCAAGCCCTCCTTGCTCGCTGCTGCGCCCCCCTCCGTGGGACTGTCAGTCCAGGCTTCCTGTGCCATACCCGGCGTCATAGATGCCATCCGCTATCACGGCGAGCATCTTTTCGACGGCGCTCTGACCGAAGACGGCGAATGCCCGGTTGATGTGCCGGTGCGTGAATTCGGAGTCCAAAAATCGGACCTCATCGCCATCGACATCACCGAAGAGGCAGTCAAGAAGTCGCGCTGGCTTCGCATTCTCTGGCACATCTTTTGCGGGGGCAGATGTGTTTCAATCGATGCCGTTCATCCCGAGGAAAAGGACGGGCTCATTCTGGTTCAACCTGATATTCGCGGCTTCCACGCATTGCAGTTCAAATTGAACCGCGATCAGAAATGGCATGCCGTTGTGGCTTCGTTCATCGCCACGGTCAATGCGCTCGAGAAGTACGGCAGGATTCCGGAATCCGGTCGTGCCGCTCTTTTGACGTTGAGAGAGCGCCTTTCTGCTGTCGATCTCAAACTCATCCGCAAAAGGGCTTACGCTAAAAGCGTCGAGCGCATCATTCGCGAGCTGCATCCGCACCTTTTGCCTGGATCCGCTTGAGGAGACAACCTATGAGCTGCAAATCCAAAATTCTCAAATGGCTGCTTTACCCGTTCCTGTACCGCGTCGTGAAGATGCCGGGCAAGAGCTACGGCGGGCCTGTCATGGCGCTCGATGCCGGACAGAGCGCTCTTCGCAACGAGCTTGAGC
>DATNRC010000093.1:0-6743 GCA_036703705.1 Candidatus Obscuribacterales bacterium | reverse complement strand
CCCGCCTGCATTGGGCGTATGCGAGTCGGTGCCAATCATCAGCGCGCCGGGGAAAGCGTAGTTTTCCAGGACAACCTGGTGAATGATACCTGAGCCTGGCTGCCAGAATCCAGCACCATATTTGGTGCTAGCCGTGCGCAGAAAGTCGTAGACTTCCGAGTTTGAGTTGAGAGCAACAAGCAGGTCTTCACGCGCGCCTACCTTCGCTTGAATCAGGTGGTCGCAGTGTACGGTGGTGGGCACATACACTTTATCGAGACCAGCTTGCATGAACTGCAGGAGAGCCATCTGAGCTGTGGCGTCTTGCATAGCCACACGATCGGGACGGAGAAATGCGTAAGTGCGCCCTCGCTCCGGATGACGCTCGCCGTCATTCCATCTGTCGAGATGCGCCGTGAGGATCTTCTCGGCAAGCGTCAGCGGCCGCTGAAAACGCTTGCGAGCCTCGCGATACTTCTCAGGCAGGGACTTATAGAGGGGAGCAACCTCCTGCGAGGTAGTTTGTCTCTGAGTCATGTTGTTCACCATTCGATGGCCGGACGCGACGCTGTTCTCTTGTGCTTTCAACAAGAAAAACTGAGTGTCGCGCCTGGTGATTGAGAGGGCATTTCAGTTGATATCAACCGCGAGAAATTCACGCAGCCCGTATGCACACCAACGGGAGAACTGCTTCTCCCGTCTTAATGCTGAAGAGGTGGCTGGGCGTGATGTTGAGCTGGTACTGAAACTTTGGCCGGAGTAAAAGAGTCGTGAGTAGACCTCTCTCTTAGCTCCTTAAGTAGTCAGTTGTGGAGTCCAATCATGATCATTTGATTAAAGATGACATAAAACAACTGTGACTCTTGAAAAGCTGCTTGATGAAAAACCTTGCTGCATCAGCGTTTGATGACTGCAACCGACTTCCCAGGAGGCTAGCGCGGTTCGCGAAGCCCGGCTGTCAAGCTGATTCTTTAGTGTTCATGTTCCCCACATTGCGCACCTCGAAAATCTCTCCCGGTTGTCTTTGCGTGATAAGGGCCGGCTCCACGCGGGAGTCTGAGCAGGCAATGAGCAACACCTCCGGGTGCTGCCCATAAGTGGAAAGCTGTTTGAGCAGTCGCCTGGTCCCGTCATTCAGGAAGTGCCTCTGAAAGCGTTTCACTCCCTGGGCAACCGAGGCGAGGGCAAGAGTCTTTGCCGGTACAGACAACTCCTGACGTTCAATGATGCTCTTTGCTTGTCGCCACAGCTCTTGCGCCTGCGTGGTCATTCCATTTGCTGCCCAACATGCCACCATTTGTCATGCCCGGGGATGCTGTGCTAAGTGCTGGATGTTGCCTGTCTCGGGAGGAACCATCATGGACAGCGGATTACTTATTCTTGTTTTCATTCAAATTAGTTTCCTCACGATTGTTCTAACGAGAATTGCGCGGGGCATTTGAGCATTCAATGAGGGTCGCGGCAGCCCTTGCTTGCGGCTTCTAACATTTCCTTCAGCAAAGGAGTGCACGGAGCCCAGTATGGTTACTTTTCTCTTGGTTGACATTTGCGTCACCTCACAGAGAGCGGCTGCGCGGGAGCGCAGTCGCCCTTTTGATTGCATTGCATCGCTGACCACACGGAAGGCGATGCTGTCTTGCCGGCACCAAAATTGGTGCCTCGGCTTGCATTCATGACCATCCCGGCTGCTTAAGGTCTAGCCGCCGTCGGTGTCTCGGTCCGCGATGAGGAAGAGGAAAGACGTGAATGTCACCACTCCCCCGATGGAGGAAGTTATGTAATCATTCACGGGCTGCGCAGCCAGAATCAAGCAGACCCCAAGCACGATACCGAGAACGCAGGCGGGAAGATACAAGCGGGATTCCGTGAATTCGCGCGCGACGATGAACCTCACCAGCAAGCGGACAAGCACCATGTATAAGGACAGGCAGCCGATCGCGATGCAGGCGATGACAAAGAGCTTGGCGCTCAAGACCAGGGTTTCCATGGCTAATCTCCCGGCTCCGCCGGTTGTTACGACCGGCTGAGCATGATTGACTTGAGCTCCGTCGTGGGAGCATAGATGTATTCGGCTTCGATGCCGTTGTTTCTGAGGACGGCGATGACCGTGTCGACCACAGCCTCGTCCGCCCGTATCCAAACTTCAATGCATGTGCGTTCAGTCAGATCTTTGAGCCTTTCCTGGCACTGTTCGATCGCTGCCCGCACCTGAGCTTTGACGCTCAGATTGGTGTCGATAGGAGATTTACTGTTCATGTTGTATCCCTTTCTCTTTGAGCCGGTCTGTATGATCGGCTGTTAGTGGTTGATGGTTAAAGAAGCCGCAGTCACAGGCAAGCGCCGATTGTAAAAGCTGCTACCCGAGGCACTTTGTCTTCAGGCTCGTTCTCCAGATGAAAGCTTGCTGGAACAATGAGTTCTTGAAATGGTTCAAGCTCACCGTAGGCGCAGAGCAAACCATCGATCAACTGCCTGTCTCAAAAGTTCTCCTTACAGGTTTGTACTAATTCAAGCAGAGGCGCTACAGCAATTCGCGCGAAGTGTTACTCTTCGTCCTGCCGTCGTGATTCGATAAACAAATTGCGCTCGGCGCGCGGGGCTGATACGACAGTTACTGTTTGTCCAAGACTTTCTTCGTGGGTGGGAATTCTTCACCACAACTCTTTCTGTAGAACATTCTCTCTCGAGCTGGCATGGCCCGCTCCCAGCCCATCCTTGCTCGCTGCAAAACAAATTTGCGAAAGGAACAGTCTAATGTACGGAATATTGATTTCTCTGGTTGCGATCGCCATTTTGATCGCCGCCGCCATTGTTCGCACACGGGAAATCGAATCTTCTCCGCCAGATGTTGACGTTCACGTTTAATCCACGAGCTGGATGCGCCAAGGCAAAAACCAGACCGCCAGGAGATGCTTGGGCACAGCGTGATCGAGCTCAACGAACGCACGCTGGCAGTTCAAGATCCTGCATTCATGCGCAGTTGCTTGACCACGAATATAGCGGATCCACGGATGTTTCTCTCTCATATCGGGCAGTCATTCGGACGCCCGGTAACCGAAAAGGCGCACGAGGAGTTTGCTCAGCTTCTGGAAAGAGATCTGGCCAATTTCCAGATCTATCCGGATGCGGAGCCTGCGTTGATGAAAGAGGATCAGCACAGGATAGGGATGCTGCCGGCCATCACTCGTGCAGTGATCTTCGGCAGCAGCCCCCAACTCTAAAAACATGCCCGATTTCTTAAGTTCCGGATCTATTCATACATATAGTATTATTAAGAGGACGTTTTTTGTCACTATCGCATATAGCTAAACATCCAGTTCACCTTTCCACAATTTCGTGAGGAAAACCTGCCACGGGTATATCGTTATGCTGTCCCGCGTGATGCGCAAATTATCGTCTAAGGAGACGACCGCGAAGGCTTTTATCAGTCCTTCTTCTTTCAAGGCTCTCAGTCCCTTGAGGTGGCTTTCGCTTACCTGGGAAGTAGCTTTGATTTCTAAGGCCAAACTCTGTCCAATGAGGACGTCTATCTCCAGGTGTGATGTGGAACGCCAGTAAGTCAACGGTTGATGGGTACGGGAGTAGCTCAAATAGGCTCTCAGCTCCTGGACGATAAATTGCTCGAAAGCCTTGCCGAACAGCTCGGACTTGGGCTTTATCTCTCCTCGCCGGCACAAAGTGTTGACCACTCCGACATCGAACAGATAGTGCTTGATGCGTGCAGTTGCCTTGCGCTTCTTTGTCTTAGTGAAGCCCTTGAGTGAAAATCCAATCAGAGTGTCTTCCAGAATTTGGATGTAATTTTTCACCGTCATTGGTGACACTCCGCAATCCCGGGCAAACGACTCAAGGTTAATCTCCTCGCCATTAGATACGGCAATCGCATCCAGAAATGCAGCAAACGCTGGCAAGTTGCGGGTCGCGGACTCAGCTTGAATCTCCTCTTGGAGATAAAGTGCTACATAGCTCTGCAACTCCTCAGACGGATCTTCGCTGAAGAAGACGGGAGGCAGGCCGCCCCGGTTGAGATAGCGGACAAGATCGAAGTCAGGAATTTCGGCGTACGTCAGTGGCAGAAGCTGAGCCATGCGGGCGCGGCCCGCCAGCAGGTTGGCTGCGCCTCTTTTGAGCTTGCGTGCGCTGCTGCCCGTGAGCAAGAATTTCCAGTCGTAGCGGGCGATCAGGCGATGGACTTCATTGAGAAGCAAAGGCAGCTTCTGTATCTCATCAATGACAATAGGTGAGTTTGGATTGACATTCTCCTCCTCGAGCAAATGGGGCTCTCTGATAAGTCGCGAGAAAGTCCTGTGGTCCAAGAGATCGTAGACTCTGGCCTCGGGCAGTTGATGGTGAATGAGGGTAGTCTTCCCCACGGCTCGAGGTCCGAATAAGAAGGTGGACTTGAGCTTTAACAAGTTCGGAAGTGACAGCGATCTTGCGATGTACTGCATTTCCACAATTCTATTATGGATATTCATGAAATTCCATAACTAACGTACGAATTCAGTAAACTGCGTTCCAAGTGCCAAACGGTCTGCATTTCGCAGGAGATTGTCAGACGCCTAATCTCCGAAACGTTGACTGATAGAGCTTCCACGACGCTCTTCACTGAATATGTTCTAACTAACAATACTCTTTTCCAGCCATCTTGCCACGGACGGCATCTCGCCCAGTCGGCTGAAATTCGGCGATGCCTTCACCGCGCCGCAATCACTGTGCCCCATGATGATGATGTCTTTGACTTTGAGTTGAGTGAGGGCATATTCGATCGCTGCTTCCTCGGAACAGCCCGTGCCAAAGTGGGGCACCACATTCCCCACATTGCGAACCTCGAAAATCTCTCCCGGTCGTCTTTGCGTGATAAGGGCCGGCTCCACGCGGGAGTCTGAACCAGCAATAAGCAACACCTCCGGGTGTTGCCCATACGTGGAAAGCTGTTTGAACAGCTGCCTGATCCTGTCATTCAGGAAGTGCCTCTGAAAGCGTTTTACTCCCTGGGCAACCGCGGCGAGGGCAAGAGTCTGCAGAGGCACCGGCAACTCCTGACGTTCAATGATGCTCTTTGCTTTCTGCCAGAGCTCTTGCGCCTGCGTGGTCATTCCATTTTTCCTGTACAGAAGAGCAAGTTTGCTCAGAGTGGCGACTACTTTTGGATTGCGAAGTGTTACTCTTCGTCCTGCCTTAGTGAGACTGCCAGCACGTAACTGAAAAGGCGCACGAGAATAGTCTTTGTCGTGACTATTCAGCCGTCACCATTGGCGCTAGCTCTCGCGGCATGCTTGCGAGTGCTCGCAACAACTGTGTATTCGGCTGCTTGCAAGAATCGGCGCTCGCTTGTCTTGCCCCTCGAGGCGCATGACTGTAGGGTCGAATTGGTGGTCGGAACTTCTACGCATACGGTTTAAAAGCCCGACCACACAATTTCTGGTGACTCGTGGGGCAGAGATCGGGGCGGACAGATTGGCAAATGTCCGCCCCTTTCCATTTGTAGGAGGAGCGAGTGATGGGATTTTGGACGATCATTCTTCTATGCGCCCTTCTTGCCGGAAGTTTCGGCTGGGTCATGATCCCCATGACTCATTGCTATTTGTGGTTTCTCAATTGGTGCGATGAAGAAGATGTGAATTGGGGATACAATGCAGGACTGGCGCTGGCTGTTCCTTGTGCCTGGATTTACAGCATCCTCGTGATCATTATCATGTTTACGTGGCGGGCTGCTCCGCACCACTAGTAGTGTCAGCGTCAAGGGCGCGCCCATGGCTTCCCAAATGCGTCCCCGCGTCTTTCTCAGTCAAAAAATGACTTTGTGAGCAGGTTTGCGCGTAGACCACAGTTCATGTTTGCCGATTTCCAGTATTCCTTTCAGTGTTTGCCGCCTCATAGGTGGCAGTCTTGAGAAAAGGAAGCGAACGAGGCTTGAATGTTGAGGCAATCTCTGCCTGAATGTTGGGAATGTATGTCGTGTTGGAGCCGGCGGACGCCGCATCATGTGCCGTCAACTGCTTGAGAGGCATAGTTTTGAGAGCTTTTGCCGCGTAGTAGTTGGGCACCATGCGGCTTGCTGCTCCTGCCGCGGCCATTCCCCCCGTCATACCCGATGCGGTGGCGACAGCGAGGTCGAAAGCAATCGGCCCTACGTTTTGGCCAACCGTGCGTCTTGCATATGCTTCGTAGCTGGGGTCGCGCCAGGCTGCCTTGAGAGCGTGTGCAGAGTGCCGCAACCCTTCGCCGACGTTTTTGGCGATGATAAGTGTGCCGGCTATGCCGATGCCGGTGATAGCCACTCCCGCCCAAACCGGGCTCAAAGCCAATCCTGCTACGGCTGCTGCGCCCAATCCAATGCCTGTTCCAATCTCAAGCAGCAGCTCCGGCAGATGATTTTTGGCCTTGTCCTTGCCGTAGTCAACGGCGCCCTGAGCAATGCCGGACACTATCACTTCACCTGTTCTCAAGGCTCGTGATGAGAAGTCATAAGCATCGTCGAGCAGCTCGGAAGTAGTGGCTTTTATTTTCGAGCTGGTGCTTTCGGCAGCATCCATGGTTCGGCCGCTGGAGGGGATGCTTGTCTCTATACAGAAGGGAGGTATTCTCGACATTGAGTCGAGTAAACATTTCCCGGGCAGTCCTGTCGCGCGCAGCGAAAGTTTGCCGCCGGGCGGACGCGTTTTGTTGCCGGTAGCAGGCTGAATATCTGGCAGGGCGATGCGTAAACGATACCATCGCCCTGCCGGATTTCTGCCTCTTTTTCTCATTTCATCTGCCTT
>DATNRC010000092.1:0-6296 GCA_036703705.1 Candidatus Obscuribacterales bacterium | reverse complement strand
ATGCTCAAGCTCAGCATTGCGCCTTCCGATCTGGACAAAGTGATCGAGCGCTCGATTGAGACAGTGCGGGCGCTTGCCGAGCAGTCCAACATAAAGATCGCTTTTGAGATCAGCCATCTCAGTGTGATGGCTGATGCCGATCGGCTTTCACAGGTTGTGGTCAATCTTCTTTCTAACGCGGTCAAATTCTCACCTCCTGGGGCGCGAATCGTCATCGAAGCAAAGAAACAGGCTGAATTTGCGGAAGTGTCAGTGACCGATGAAGGACCCGGCATACCCGGAGATGCGCTGACAAAAGTCTTCGATCGCTTTCAACAAGCTGATCCGGACGACTCACGCGCACGCTCGGGCACCGGCTTGGGGCTCGCAATCTCCAAAGCGATCGTTGAAGGTCACGGCGGTGCCATGGGTGTGAACAGCGAAGTGGGAAAAGGAAGCCGGTTTTGGTTTCGCATCCGCCTGGGCGATGGCGACGCATAGCGGGCAGCACTTGTCTCCAAGCGATTGTTTGAGTGTTTGCGGGATTCTTCCATCGGGACGCATTTAACAACTCAGTAACAATTGAAAACTAAAGTAATCACTGTAAGCCGCTGAGCAAGCCGTTGTGCTCTGAACAGCAATCGAAGGTTTTTAAACGGGGGATGGTAAGGGCCGAGAGGAAAGATGGAATTTCTGTCTTTCTCTCTCGCCCGCCTGCACTAAATATGGTGCCCAGCCTGTGGCACAGCAATGATTTCTTTTGCGAACCTGCCGAGGCTAAAGCGGAGCTCAATGCTTCGCTTTAGCCTCGTTTGGCTGAAGAATGTTTATTGATGGGAATTCCGTCTTCCAAATCTGCGAACAAATTCTGCCTTCTGAATTGCGAACATAATTCCGCCTTGTGAATCCAAAAGTAATACGTTTTACACCATGCTGATCCGGGACAAATATACAGGAAGGCTTCTTCCTGAATTGTATGGAGTGATCGATATGCAAATGCGCGCTGTCGTCGTGAGCTGCTTTGTTTGCCTGATGTTCAACAGCTATGTTTCTTCTGTCCCTGCATCGGCGGAAAATCTGAAAATAGCTGGTCGATGGCAAACTGTGGAAGAGCGGATGGAAATGGAAAGGGCGATGGAGAAGGCTAAAGCAAAGAGAGCCGCTCTCATGGAAAAATACGCCGAAGTGGCTCCCGTTCAGCAGGCGATGCACGTTCATTCGCGCGGCGATTCGCGCTCAGCCGCGCGCGCGCTGGAGGCTCTGTCAAATGCTGGTAATCGCACGGCCACGGAAGCGCTCGGGATACTGTACATGGAGGGCGGGCCCAATCTGAAAAAGGATTACAAGAAAGCTCTGCAATTGTTGTATTTGGCTGCCGCGAGCGGGAAGTCGATAGCGCGAGGCGCTCTTGGCAGTATGTATTATCTTGGACAGGGAGTCCCCACGGACTATAAAAAGGCTTACGCGTGGTTTGTCGCCGACAGCGATACCAAAATTTCTTTGTTTATGCGCGCATACATGGAAGAGCACGGCCTTGGCGTGGAAAAAAATGCCGGCGATGCATTTCGCAACTATGGTCGCGCAGCTTATCGAGGCAGCGAAGAGGCAAAAGCTGTGCTGGGCGAATACTATTATCTTGGCAAGGACGGAAGTAAAAAGGATTTGCAACTTGCTAAGCGAAACTTCAATGAAGCTGCAGAAAAGAATGATCCGATAGCAAAGCTTTATCTGGCGGATATGTTCGCCAGCGGCGAAGGGGTGGAAAGAGATTTAGCAAAAGCCAAACTTCTTCTCGCTGAAGGAGAAACGCTCGTGGCGCAGCAGCGCAAAAGAGCAGCGGAAGGAAAACTGATGTCCAAAGTCCTGGCGCCGCAATCAGAGTCATTGCTCAAACAGGTCAAGGGGCGCATAGCATCGATGCCTGTCAATCAGCCAGCATCCGCTCAGGCGGAGGACACCCCTAAAGCCCAATCGAAAGCCGCTCAGGCGGAGGACGCCCCTAAAGCCCAATCGAAAACCGCGACGCCTAATCCCAAGCCGGTCAACGCAGAACCTCAACCCAGATCTAATACGAAGGCTGATTCTCAGTAGGTGAATACAATCAATTCCTAGCGCCGGAGCTCGTTTGCTTCTGCTTCGCCGCAATGCTCCTGGGCAAATGGGTACCAGGCATGCAGCGGTTGGAAAGATGAAGACGACCTAGGGCGTCCGAATCTCGCTGAAGAATACGGATGAGTCGGCAGAAATACTTGGCTGCCAGCGAAATGCTTTTGGCTAAAGTGCGAGCCTGCCAATTGCGATAAAGAAATGGAAGGAACGGCAAACTGAGGAACGGCAACTTGAGGCGCTACATATTGCGGTGCAGCAACGGCAGAACCTGTATATGGAAGTCTGCCTGGCGCAGACCCTGAAAAATGTGGTGTCGCACTGAAGCCAGGATGAGGTCTCCCTGAATAAGCCTTCTGGGCACTCTCATTCAAGGGATGTGCTTTGGCTATTCGATCGGTACCGACACCACTGAGCGCGCCCAGTAGCCAAGCGATAAAAATTGCGCCCATACCGCAGCCCATGATGCAGATTGTCAGTACCATCGCATCAAAGGCAGGCAAGTCTGCGTCGTTGAGAAAATCGTAGATAGGCTCTAAGAGAGCCTGAAGGGCAGAGCGTTTCGGACCGCTGTTTGGCATCGGCTGAATAGGGAAGAAACCTCATGATTTTATAGCCCGCTGCTGTTGAAGTCGGCGCTTTGTAACGTGCCGATCTTTAGTTATTACAAACTTTTAGAGGGCCGCGCAGTTGGATCGTTGACAACCGCGCAGAAGAAGTGTTTAAAGCCCAAGGTTCCCGACGGACAGACCTACCATCTCGACAAATGCGATGCTAGATCAATTCCAACCGCCAGCTTTTCCTTGAAGCTGAAAAGAAAGCAAAAGCAAACGACATGAGGTGCAAGTGTGCAGCAGCTGAAGAGCGACGCGCACCGCCATGCGCTCCTTTAGAGCAGCGCTTTAAGGAGCGATGAGCAAACGCCATGCGCTGCAAAAGTGCAACCCTTTACAGAGCGCTAAGCTTGCCTAAATTCGCGAAACAGGGATTAGCCTCTGACTTCAGAGGTCGGCGCCTGCGCCTCGCTTTGCAGCGGCGCCAGGAGAGCTTTGCGCAGTGAGCCACCACATTTGCTGAGCAAATCTTCTGCCTGAGCGCGGCCGATTTTGCGTTTGGTCATAAGGATCGCTGTCTTGGCGCGGTTTTGCGAAGCGACAAGAGCACCCTCGGCAATATGGCGGGGCACATCCCCGAGTATGGAGATGATCGAAACAGCTCTTTCTCTCAGCTTCTCATTCGTTGGCTTCAGGTCGACCATCAGGTTTTCATAAACTTTACCCAGTCTGACCATGGTGCACGTCGTGAGGAGATTGAGGATCATCTTCTGAGCCGTGCCGGCTTTCATTCGCGTCGAGCCGGTGAGCGCTTCGGCGCCGACAACCGCAGTTATGGTCACATCACAGATGCCTTCCAGTCCGCCGAAATTGTTGACGATACCGATGGTGGTGGCGCCCAATTCTTTGGCCTTTTCGAGCGCGCCGACAACATACGGCGTTCTTCCGCTAGCTGTAATGCCGACAGCAACGTCCTTATCCGAAAGGCGCGCCGACATCGCATCTTCGATGCCCATTTCCTTTGAGTCTTCGGCATTCTCGAAAGAGCGAAACATGGCTTCTTTGCCGCCGGCAATGTAGGCGGCCACCTGCTCGGGATCGATGCCGAAGGTCGGCGAGCATTCTGTGGCGTCCAGAACACCCAGTCGACCTGAGGTGCCTGCGCCAAAGTAAATCAATCGTCCGCCGCTCTTCAGCTTTTCCGTGATCAAGTCGACGGCTCTGGCGATGTCTGGAACAGCAGCTTTGACCGCGTCTGCTACTGCGAAGTCCTCACCCTGAATCCTCTCGACTAACTCCGCGGTTTCGAGCAAATCCAGGTCCATCGTCCTGGCGTTGCGCTCTTCCGTAATCATTTTGTTGAACTCTTGTGTAAACCCCATGGTGAGACCCCCAGATACCCATTAAATGAGTTTAGCGTACTTATCCTCAGGATAAACATGCGTCAGGCGACAGATTTGCAGTTCGGCGCCTTCAATCGTTTTAATTGGTTGTCAATTGTGCGCAAACGCAGCTATGCAGCCACTTTTAATGAGGGCCATGCAAATGCTCCGGCGGCGCCGGATGTTGCAGGCTCGCAACACGCTCAAGAAACGTAAATCATGCCTCAGGCGTTGGCACCTATTTGGCAGCAACTGCCTGGGCCATCTCCTTATGTTTCAGTTGAACGGTCGAGCGTTTGATGAACTTGCCGTCACCGGCTGTGCCGGTGTACTTGCCATCCTCGATGATGACTTTGCCGCGAGAGAGCACTGTCTCGGTCACGCCCTTAACTTGCATGCCTTCGTAGCAGTTGTAGTCGACATTCATATGGTGCGTTTTAGCGGATATGGTCATCTTCTTATTGGGATTGAAGACAACGATGTCTGCATCAGAGCCAACGGCAATGGTGCCTTTCTTCGGGAAGAGCCCGAAAATCTTGGCCGGCGCGGTGGAGGTCACTTCAACAAATCGATTGAGAGAAATCCTTCCCGGCACCACCCCGCCGTTGTAGACCAGGCTCATGCGTGTTTCGATGCCCGGACCGCCGTTGGGAATCTTGCTGAAATCACCCTTGCCAAGCTCCTTCTGTTCCTTAAAGCAGAACGGGCAGTGGTCTGTGGAAATCACCTGCAAGTCGTTCATGCGCAGTCCCGTCCACAGCTCGTCTTGATTCCATTTCTCGCGCAGGGGCGGGGTCATCACGTACTTCGCCCCTTCAAAACCGTCGCCCTCATAATATGAATAGTCGAGGAATAAGTATTGCGGGCAGGTCTCGGCGTAGGCAGGAATGCCTTCGTCGCGAGCTTCCTTGACTTTCTTCAATGCGTCGTAGCAGCTCAAGTGCACGATGTAGACGGGGGATTCCGCCATTTCGGCAAGAGCAATCGCCCGGTTGACCCCTTCGCCCTCCGCTTTGGTCGGGCGCGTGAGGGCATGATATTTGGGAGCGGTGCGGCCTTCCTGCAAGGCGCGCTGAACTATTTCATTGATGACAATTCCATTTTCCGCGTGCATGCAAATGAGCGCCCCTTGCTCGCCGGCAAAGGACATGGCGCGAAAGATGGTGGCATCATCGACAAGCAACACGCCAGGATACGCCATGAAGAGCTTGAAACTGGTGATGCCTTCATCATGAATCAGGCGCTTCATCTCCTTCAAGCGCTCGTGCGGCAGGTCGGTGGCAATCATGTGGAAGCCATAGTCAATGGCTGTTTTGCCGGCTGCTTTCTCATGCCAGATATCGAGCGCTTCTGTCAGAGCTTGCCCCTTGGTTTGAATGGCGAAATCGATGATGGTCGTTGTTCCGCCGTGTGCGGCAGCCAGCGTGCCGGTCCGAAAATCATCGGCAGAAGTGGTGCCGCCGAACGGCATGTCCAGGTGAGTGTGAGCATCAATGCCACCGGGAATGACTAAACGATCTTTAGCATCGATGACGCGGTCGGCTTCCATGTTCAGCTGCTTGCCGATGACGGTGATGATTTCGTCTTCAATCAGGATGTCCGCGTAATAGTCGTCAACTGCCGTTATGATTCGCCCGTTCTTGATCAGTGTTTTCATGATTTGACCTTCTCCAGGACCAGCGCCGAAAGGATTGCCGAGACATAGTAGCCGAAAGCATATATAAGAGCATCTCTTCGCAACCGAGACAAGGGGTAAATTAACCTCATTGTTTCCCGGACAGTGTTATAAAACATTGAGAGTCAGCCGAGATTATGGCTGGCGGCTGCCAGTGAGGCGGGTGGGCAAGAACTGTCTGAGGACAGAACCATCGGTGCTTGCTGGCTGGCATCGCGGGGGAGCTTGTTGGCGGGCATCGCGGGGGAGCTTGTTGGCGGGCATCGCGGGGGGCATGAAGGGAGTAACGCCGGAAGTCATCGCCGAAGTCAGGGCGCGAGCCTCCATTCTGGAAGTTGTGTCCGACATTGTCGTGCTCAAACGGACCGGCAAGGAGCACAAAGGCCTCTGCCCCTTTCACCAGGAGAAGACGCCGTCATTTCACGTCAATCCGGAAAAGGGAATCTTCAAATGTTTTGGGTGCGGAGAAGGCGGTGATGTCTTTGCCTTCCTGCAGAAAGCGAAGGGGCTCGATTTCCTCGATTCGGTGCGCGATCTGGCCCAGAAATATGGAGTGCCGCTGGTTGAGACGGTCGAGGAAAAACAGCATTTTGACAGGCG
>DATNRC010000091.1:0-11500 GCA_036703705.1 Candidatus Obscuribacterales bacterium | reverse complement strand
GCAACAACATCAAACCAGGGGTCGGCGAGTCGACGCGCGCGCTTCTGCGCCGCGGCTCCGACCGCCTCATTCTCAAAGACCCCTTCGCCAACGACGTCCAACACCTCGTCCGCCTTGCCGACGAGAAGAACGTCACCATCGAACGAGACGCGGCGCTGCCCTACAGGGCCGCCGTCATCATCAATTCCTTAGGGGAATAGGAGAGTCCACATGATGAAGTCACAGCTGCTCCTGGGCGCATCAATGTATGTTCCGACCACGCGCACAATCGACAATCTCGTCGCGATCGGCAATGGTGAGAAGTATCCGGCTTTGCGCTCGGTCATCTTCTGCACCGAGGACGCCGTGCGACCGGACGAGCTCGAAGGCGCCATTCACAATCTGCGCAAGGCCCTGCCCAAGCTCAACGACGCCGAGCATCCGATGCGCTTCATCCGCGTCCGCAATCCGGAAATCCTGAGCCGCTGCCTGCGCATGCGCGGCATCGAGAAGATCGACGGCTTCGTTCTGCCCAAGATCACCGAGGCCAATCTGCAGTATTACCTGGCGCATCTGTCCGACCGCGACAACTTCCTGCTCATGCCCACGCTCGAGACCAAGGAGGTCTTCGACGGCAAGGAGATGGGCAAGCTCCGGCAGCGCATGCAGAGCGACGAAAGGGCACGCAACCGCATCCTCTGCTTGAGGATTGGCGGCAACGATCTGCTGAACTGCATCCGGGTGCGCCGCGACCCGCGCCGCACCATCTATGAGACGCCCGTCGGCGAGCTCATCAAGCGGCTGGCCGGCGAGTTCATCCCCAACGGTTTTGGGCTCACGGCGCCGGTTTGCGAGGCCACCGATCCCCAGCATCTGAAGGTGCTGGCCGAAGAAGTGGAGCTCGATCTCTTGCAGGGGCTCTTCGGCAAGACGGTGATCCATCCCGACCAGATCCCGGTCGTCGAGGCGGCCTACAGGGTCGATCCGCGCGACCTCGAAGAGGCCGAGGAGATCGTCAAGCCCGAGGCGGCCGCCGTCTTCAAGCGCAACGGCCGCATGTGCGAGCCCACGACGCACCGCTTCTGGGCCAACGACATCATCGAAAGGGCCAAGATTTACGGGGTTCGTCAAGACGGCGAGCCGGCTCTTCGCCGCGTCGTCTGATTAGAGGAAGAGAGGCGCACAACTGCCGTCCTTGTCGGGACAGACAGCTAACCTGTGCATAGGACGGCTTTCGTCGTCGCAACTCGGCTGCCTGACGCCGGCGGCTTTTGCCGCCGGCCGCGGTTAGAGCTGCGCTGTCTCGCGCTTGCCCCGGCTTACCTATGTTTGCCGCGATAAGGAAGCTGAATCTATGAAAGTACCCGTAATCTGGTTCAACAGGGGCCTGTCCCAGACAGGCTTTCTGATAAAAGCGCTGAAAAGCGCGCTCAAGCCTGGTGAGCAACTCCGGATTGTGGCCTCCCATCAGAAAGCCGAAGTACCGGCAGCGCTTGCTGCCGACCACTTCGAGCTGGAGCCGAGCGGTCTGGAGAATTCTCAGGCGTACGTCGATTGGGCGCTCAATTTCGTCAGGCGCCACTCAGTGAACGTGCTCTTCGCGCACGCGCACTCGGTAGCGCTTTCCGCCGCCCGGCAGCGATTCGCCGATGCCGGCTGCCAGCTCATCACCGCCGGCGGTGCAGAGACGATCAAGCTCCTCAAGAGCAAGACCGCGCTCTACAATGTCGTTCGCCAGGCCGGCGGCCTGGGCATTGCCATTCCGGAGTGCCTGGTCGCCACCGATCGCCAATCCCTCCTTGCCGCCCTGGAAGCCTTGCGAGCCCGGCACAAGACGGTTTGCTTCAAGCCGTCAATCGACATCGGCGGTCATGGTTTTCGCATCGTCACTGATCTCGGCGCCCGGTACCCGCAGCCGTACAACGGTGATGCGCTGCCGATGACTCTTGACGAGGCGCGCGCTTATCTGGCATCTTATCCGGAGCCGTTCCCCGAGATGATGGCAATGCCATATCTTAACGGCCCGGAATACAGCCTCGACTGCCTGGCGCAAAAGGGCAGGCTCATCGCCGCCGTGGCGCGCAGCAAGTCGCAGGGCGGCCTAGATGAGCTGATCACCGAAGAGCCTGACCTCGAAGAGCAAGCCCGAGCGCTCACTTCGCTTCTCCAGCTCGACGGGCTGTACAACGTGCAGTTTCTCGAGTCGGAAACAGGCGAGCGCTACTTGCTCGAGATCAACCCCCGCATGGCAGGCGGCATCTACTGGGGCGCCTTTGCCGGCGTGCTTCTGCCTTACTGGGCGATCCGCCTTTCGCTGGGCACGGCTAGCGAAGCCGACATCCCCAGGGTGACGAACACCGTTCGCGTCGACCGCAAAACGCAGACGATCATCGCCTGAAGACGGCTCAAAATCTCATCCAATAGAAATGCGGGCACCATCGCGGTGCTCGCGTTGGAGGATTCAATGTCCGAAACACAACTGGGACCCACCAAATGGGATACCATCCGCCATAGGCGGCAAGACGATCTCGCTTTTGGCATCGCCAGAGTGAGGGAGATTCCCGGCTTCGCAGATGACGTCTTCGGCGAAAACGGCTGGAAGCTCATCTACGACGAGCCGAAGCTCTATCACGTCAACGACCGTGCCGAGACTCGCGTTCGCGTCTGGGTCAATGCCGACAAGACGCGCGTGGTCAAACTGGACGATCCGGGCATGGTCGTCGATCAGATGTCCGCCATCGCCAGACTCCGGCGGCGCTTCGGCGTCACCGTGCCCAGGCATATGTACATCATCGAGGACGGCGGCGTGCGTTTGCTGCACATGGAGTTCATGCGCTTCATCTCCGGCTATCAGGTGCGCAAAATGGCCAAGGGCGAGCTTGCGCTGCCCAAAGGCGTCACCGCAGCAAGCGAGGATCTCTTCGACCTCTACGAGAGGACCTGGGAATTCTCGCGCCAGGTGAAGGAGTACCTGCTCGTCAGCCCCTTCGACGTCACCGGCATGCACCACGGAAATTACGGCGTGCGTTCGGCCCTTTTGCGCTCCTGGCGCAAAGGACAGACGCTCAAGCCGCGCGACTTCATCGTCTTCGACCCCGTGAGCATGGTCTACGACAAACCGAAGAAGTAGGAGGAACGCGCCACCATTTATGGCGCCATCGGCCAATCTCGCAACAGCCGTCTAAGACAGTCCCGCAAATCGAACCGCCCGACATCGGGCACAGGAGACCACAATGCCCCCGCTTTTCCTCATCCCCGTGCTTGCTCTTGCTGCAGCCGGCCTGTACGCCACCTTCAAGTACATCCCGGATGCCGTCAAGGGTCTCTACCGGATGAACGTCTACGCGCCTCCCGCGGCGATGTTCATCGTGGCCGCCTCGACCATCCTCATCTTGGGCCCCTACAACGGCATGACGCCGGACACGGCGGCACACTTCGTGACTTCTATCGCCCTCATGGCGCTCTTCGCCATCATCGGGCTGGTGTCAATCATCCGCGGCGGCTACGCCGCCCTGTGGCGCTAAACGGCGCCGAGCGGTAACAAGGAGATGGGTCGCCAGATCCATCTCCTTCTCGTACGAAACTGGAGGTTCTATGCCCGAAACATTTTGGGGATGGATCGGTCTGACAATTCTTTGCGTGGCGGTTATCGGCCTCATCGTCGAGGGCGTCCGCCTTCTTACAGGGCGCAACAAGAAGCGCTCGAGAAGCAGCTTCGGTGTTGCCGAAAGCGGCCTCGGGCTCCTCGTGCTTCTAATCGCCATCATGGCGCTCTTCTCCCGCAAGAAGTAGCCGCCCGACTCCTGGATTCGCTTAAACAATTGGAGGATAACGCATATGGCGCACAAATACTCCACCTGCTCCAAAATCAAATCCTCAAGAGGCCGCGTCGCCCCGCCAAGAAGAACGATGCCGGCAAGCCTGTCGTCGGCGTGCGCGATGCGCGGCGCAAGAGTAGCACCGAGGCTGTGACCAACGACAAAGATGCGCTCTGGATCGACACCGGAGCGGTCGCTCAAATTGACGATCGCCGCCAGCGCATCGTCAATCGTTTCTTCCTGAACAGTGAGGCTGCCCGCCCTGGTTCGTTCTTTCTACTTATCAGCTACTTATGAACCGGCGTCCTATTATATGGCTACGTATGCACCGAATATGGTGCACAAAAATTCAGGTGAAGCCTGCTCCGCGTCGTCCGAGACAGGCTTCACCTTCATTGTGGTGCAAGACTCATCTCATATCACCCTTGAGAGCGGCGATATTTCTCATGGAGTCATCCATCTCCGACAACGCAAGATCTGGCTGCCCCTTGCCGATTGAGAAAGATGCTGCAATTGCGTGCGCCAGAAAAGAGGCTAGCGCTCCGATGGCCCCAGCCAATTGACCATTTCATTCACAGACCAGAGCAACATACGAACCTTGCGCTCTTCCTCTTGATGGGCGATCTTCAGTTCGTTGAGCTTGAGCTTTAAATTCGAAAGTTCTAGCTCGAAGTCACCGGCTTCACCATCCACCCCACAATCTAGCTGCCTTTCCACGTGGGCGACCAGATCCTCGCACTGGATAAGCCTCAGTGAGAGTATCCGGAGGCGGCTACTCAGGTTTTGGCTGTTAAGCCATGAGTCGATTCTGAACTGACAAAACCGGTCGTGGTCTGTTTCAAAGACACGGGAAGAATTGCTGAGACCTTGGTAGTGCAGACGCACCATCTCAGCCATCGCGAGCAGGCGCTGAAACTCGGTCTCTCTCTTATCTCTTTTGCGTTTGTCTGCGCATTTGCTCAACAGTTTTTTGAGTTCCGAGAGAGGACCGGAGACACTGTATGGATTTATCTTCATTCTTTTCTTCATTTACGCTTCCTCGTGAGTGCGCAGTCCTCGTCGTCGTCCTCGAAATCTGGCTCATTCCACATTCCGCACTCATTGGACTGGAACATGCGCCGAAAGGCAGCATAGTCTTCGGCGCTGATTGGCGTCGCAGACAATGTATAGAGATAATCGGATACCGGGTCCACCTCTATGTGTTGATTGGAGCCAATGCAAATGTAGCCTTCACCCCTTTGTCCTGCGTATCTGCTGACGAAGTCGGTGAACTCGGCACGAGTAAAGACCTTGTGGCCCCTTACGGTGATCTCATCGGCCCAATTGTCAGTGAAATGGGCGTCACCAACTTGTTCTTGGAAGTCTTCTTCTGACATAATTCTCCTCATGCGGCTTTTTGACGGAAAAGAAGCCGACTCTTTTCGTTGCCGTTCATGAACCAAGATTGGTCCGGAAGTCTTGATGCTGCGGATCTCGATTCATTTAAATGAAATGCCAGCCCATGCGAGAGCGAACACTTCAGCCGACGCAACGCCGCGAGCCCAGCGGAGATCAATCACGGCGTGATGCGCGTGATTGAAGCAATTTGTTGCTGGCTCTGTGCGTTTTGGTTGGCGCGAAGGCCCGATGGAAATAAATTTTGACGACTGGGACCAGACCTTACAGAAAGTGCGCTCTTAGAACAAGTCTGTATTGCACAAGGATACTCGAGACAAGTGCGTGCGAATTCGAAGGAGAATTTGTTAGTCGCCGGCGCTGCCTGCGGGGACCAGCTCGTTATGTCAGATTAGTGATGCCGTCACAGCGGATTAGTTTAACAGCGAATGTCCGCTCCACTGACAGAAACGCGCCAATTCAATGTGCTGCGAATTCGCACGGCAGTTCCTGACCCTCGCTGCTTGGAGGATCACAAAACCCTTAAGCTGAAATCACAGATTATGGTCAATCAAGGGCCCCGGCAGTACTCAACGAGAAGCACGCAGCACGAACCAGCGCTTGAACTCGGGCAACAAACTTGCCCGCTGGACTATGGCAGCGGCGAATTGAGGCTGCTGCCCCGATTGAAGACTGTCACTTAAGGCTGTTCTAAACTCCTGTCCACATCAACGGCTCCGCGAGCCCAATTACTGTTCGAAAGGAATCTATGCGACAGAAATACCTCGTCATGTACAGACATCCAAAACTTGCAGCAGTGAGCCCTGCCTTCACCAAGGCCTCAGCCACCCGCTTCAAGAAAAAGTTCACTGGTCGCTTTCACGCACAGCCTCAATGTGTGCAGATCGACGTGTGGCCGGATATCGGCACTTTTCGAGTAGTGGCATACTCGAGAAAGTTGCTGGAAAGCCTTCCTGCGGAGTTTCTCGGTTTCAAGCGCGGTGAAATTCAAAAATACCAACCAAAAAAAGTCGGTTAACCGCGTTTACCGCCGCCTTGAAAAAAGTAACCTCGCTCGGAAAAAAGGTATTGAAAGGGGTGATAGTAATGAGTGAAACATCTATCGATCAACAAATCGCATCGCGGCTGGAAGTTCTCAAGCAAATCATGAGCGGGCATCGCATGACTTGCGATGTGCGGCTTGAGGAGCTTGCGCGAAGGACAATTGATTTGCCTGATGAGCAACTGCATCTGTTGTGCAAATACGCAGTGCTGATTGCCCGTTGTGAAATGGTCGCGCCTGAACCTGAGCCTTTGTTTGGGCGCCTCACTGCATGTGCGGGAGCAATCTTGCGTTTGCTCGCGAGTCCTTTGGCAATCTGGCGCCTTGAGGAAGGGCCACCGGTTTCTGCCGAATCGCTCCTGTTAGTGGGCTCAGATTTTGAACGGGCATTTGTCGCCGTTAGCGAGCAGTGAACGTCGGCTTTGGCTTTTAGAGGGAGCCCGCGAAGAAGTTTCGGCAACGTCTCTATGAACATTGCGTGCATTTAGTTTGATGCTTTGCCTGACCCTCGGTCATTCGCCCGCTTGCAAGGTGGACGAAACTGCTGCGGTCGATGTCTACAGTGCGAGGCGAGGACCAGCAGTGGTGCTCGCCTCGCCGAAGCCGCTAATGCACAGCGCTTGTGCGAATGCACACGCATGAGCCTTACCCCGTGACAAGATGCTCTACGGCACGCGGAACTGTAGGCTGTGTCTGTTCCTTGTAATTCAGACAGAGTTGCCTGGGCCACTGAATAGGTGCCGCTGAATCACGCGCTTGTGCCATTGCCGGCTCAGCGCCGCCATTAGAGAGAACCATTCAGAGCGAGCGCCGCGGCTCAATGCCAAATCCCTCTGAACGACCATTTTCCCGCTCTGAAAGAACTTTGACATGGTCGAGCACTCTTTTGTGGATGCGATGAAGAATGAAATCAGACCACATCCGCCAGTATTCGGATGGATACATATGATGCTGATACCAGGTCGTTCCTTCCAAATGCGTGTTGCCGTCCGGCATGCGCACCAAATGGAACTCACCTTGTTTGGAGAGCAAGTAATTGTCGAGGTGAGGAGGATTGGCGTCAGGAACTATCGCCAACTCGCGCATCGCTTTCGGCTGAGCGCTGACGTCGAAACGCAGAACACGAGGCTCGTCCCAGACCGTAATCGGCTCGACGAACTCACCAGTGGAGAAAACGCAGTGCCTGATTGCACCGGGGCCGCGGCCGTCAATACGCGCGTACATCGGATAGGCAATGCCTGTCTTGAAGAGCCAATCCCTAGGCGGAGGAAGCTTGCAAAACGACACCACATTATGCCAAACCACCTCGGGCGGCGCTTTTATGTCCACGGAGGTTGTGACGCTGAATGTGGGCGCCTCGGGCAACACCGCCCACTCCGCCCCCATCAACAGCGGCACGGAAAGTGATATGGCAAGCATGATATTCACTGATTCGGCACGTTGCGGATTGGTTTTCTGCAATGCCCAGCCGAGCAGTGCCCCCATCATGCCCAGAGCAAGCATGATTGGCGCCGCCATAAGAAGGCAAATGACACCTTCGAAAGCAAAGAGAAACAAAAGAAAGCCAAGACCCGACACCGCTGAAATGCCGACCAAAATGCTTTCCCAAAGTCCTCTCTTGACCGAGCGCGCATACAACATGGCCGAAGTCATGCCCTGAACAAACGGCACGCCGAGAAAGATTCCCCAGCCATAAGTCTTGAGAGTCATGACGCCAAAGTAGATGAACAGCCCGGCGATTGGCAGCGGCAACAAGATTGCTTTCATGGCGCTTGCCAGCTTGCCTTCCGATGCGTCATGAAGCCAATGCTCCTTTTCTTTCTGTTCCTGCACCTCCTTCTGATGTTTCTCGAACGGATCCACCTCGGGGCGGCTGGGGAAAAGGCAAAGAACGAGGAACATGATCAGATTGACGAAAGGCAGGAAGAATAGCTTCACCAGCCATAGTGGCAGTTTCGCAGCGCGCATACGCCTGAGAGTGAGCACCACGCCGATCCAGATAAACGGCAGGGAGGCCGCAATGAGCGTGCCGAAAAATGCCTGCTCACCCTTGGAAGTGAGGAGCACATCAATGGTTTTGCCGGGCCAGAAATATTCAGTAAGGGACCAGCTGCGGTTGAAGCCAAACCAGGCAATTGCTCTGTCGATGTTGTATTTGATGCCGAGAAGAACAGTGCCTGTGATGAGATAAGGCAATCTGTCGAGCTCGCCCTCCCAGCGAAACAGATAGGAAAACCACTGCTCTTTTCGCGTCATCATGATCTCCGGGCGGCAATTCAAGAATCTCTCTCTTTTACCATGCCGAGCTGTTCTTTGCAGCCTGCTGATTGCAGGATGCGATTACGACATAGTGTAGTAGAACCCGGGCGGGCGACGTCGCCCGGCTCCGCTATAACAGTGGATGCTGGCTCATCAGGCAATGGCCGTGGCGGAAACATCACTATTAGTCACTTCGGAGAAGCCGGTGCGAACACCTTTCTGCGAACGATCACTATCACCGGCGCCCTTAAGGCAAATTCGCAAGGATCCGGGGTCGGCGGGAACGTAGTCATTAGAGGACTGGGACTTTCCATCGCTCAAGCACAATTTGAGGCCAAGGGCGGTCTGACTGGAAAAGGCGGACTGGTCCGACTGGAGGAAGTTAAGCTGTTTGGTGGCGGAAATCCTGGTATTACCGTCTCGGGAAACACGAAAGTTACCGCGACAGGTGGCACAACCTCCGGAAATGGTGGAAAGGCAGAGATCATCTCTGAAACTGCGAATGTCTCTATCAATTCGCCGGCAGTTACTCCCACGGTAAACGTATCTCCTGCCGGTGGTAATGGATCCGGCGGCGAAATCAAAGTCGAGAGTGGCCAAAAGATTACTATCGCTGGAATTCTCAACGCTGATGCTAAAGGCGCCGGCTCTGCAGGAAAAATCACAATCACACAAACGCTCAGCAGCACCAGTATCATGGTGCTAGATAATGCCCTTCTTTCAGCCTCAGGCGACTTCTCTGGCAGTGGTAGTGGTAATGAAATCACGATCACGAATTCTGGTAGCATGACAATCAGCATGCTGAGTACGGTTCTACAGGCCGATGCGAGTCCAAATGGAAATGGCTCAGGGGGGAGCATCCACGTTTCAAGCGCTGCTGTAGTGGATCTCTCACCAGCATTCATTAGCGCCACTGGTGGTGATAGCGGACCCGGGGGTGTCGTCGTTGCAACATCGGTATCGGGTCCGAATGGAGGAATCCTGGTAGTCAATAGGTTTGTTACTGTTGATGCTGGACCCAATACGGCCCCAAGTGTTTTCGATGGCTCAATCTCACTCAACGGAGTAACTTGTCAGCAATGGAAGTTCACTAATGATGGCTCGTTTCCGGCAACTTATTGGAACTGCGTGAATCCCGGTGCGCCAAGTGCTCATGATCAGATTCCGGCGTCTGTTGCTCAAAGCATCCCAAATGCGAGCACGAAAACACTATTGTCCAACCACGGAACGCAGTTGTTTGTGTTCCTAAATCCTCATGATGAAAGTCTTTTCTTTGTTGATGAAGACATTCCTTCCAGTACCGGTGTGACGTTCCCGATCGATTATTCCACACCAACTGAGACTGCGGTTTTCCAAGGCTGCACGGACTGTGCAGGACACGCCGGATCGTACACGCTCACCGATCCCCAACTGCAAGAAGCGACAGCTCATGAAATTGGGCATGCCGTAGATTTCAGTAGTTTCGGTGAAGCTGTAACTGCCACGTATGTCTCTTATCGAAACAACGATAATCTGCGCCTGGACTATGCGCAGGTCGATTTTGCATCTGAACCCAACTCCATCCGAAGGAATCCTTGCTCACCAACTCCAGGATTCGCAGACCCTGCGCCGTTTGTAGGTGTGAACGCATTACCTGCGCCGAATCAACCTGCGATTCCTATGTGTGTGGCGGATCCTATGAACCCCGGGCAACTGATTCTGAATCCAGCGCTTGGAGCAATTCCGCCTGGCACAAGAAACAGCACAATTCTATGGAATTTCTCGTCCGGACACAGCGCGGACCCGGCGGAGCTGTATGCTCAGACATTTGCATTCGTAGTAGCAAATGCATTTTTGGATCCCGCGGCTGATGGTGTATTTAACAATGGTGTGTACTTCAGTTGCACAGTGGCTCGTGCCAGACAGCTTGCAACCGGTGCTGGTGCGATTCCAGGCAGCTGCACTAACGCAATACCAACCTGGTACACCATTATCCCGCCCGGACAGTAGAGTCTGAATCCTCGGCCAACGCCTTTTAGCTGAGGGAGAACCACGTCTTCAGTATGCCGTGCGGATTAATCCGCACGGCATAACTGCTTACTGCCACATTTTTGCGGTAATCCCCAATTAAGCCATGAAATTCGGAAATGGGCGTGATATGTTGTGTTTACTGGGTTGCAAAGAGATCACCAGAATGACCAAGCATGCAATGTCTTTAGCATTTATACTCCTTTTAAGCTCATCTATTGCAGCGAGTGGAAGCAAAAAAGCTTTGCACTGTGGATTTGCTCCTGAGAATGTTTGGGCCAATCCTTACAGGGCCGCGATCTTGCAAGCAAATAGAGTGATCAAAAAGAATCTCGAAGGAACCACCGTTGTTGAAATAACGAATGAACCTTTAGTGACTAAGCCTGTCTCTTGCATGTTTAGCTTCAGTAGCCACTCGGGAAAACTTGTTAACCTGCGAATTTTGGTCAGTTCAGGTGACAAGGAGGTTGACCAAACAGCGCTCAAACTTATCCGAAATGCTGCACCTTTCAAATTCGATCCTCGCTACAGCCGGAGCGGCGAATCACTGGTAGCGCACTTTACGTCTTCAGATGTAATTGTAAGCCGTTCTGAGAGCCGTCAGACTGTCTGCAACGAACCCAAAGCCAGTCCTTAATTTCAGATTCAGGCTTTTAACTCAGCATTGTTTTCCATGGCCCCAAGAATTCAAATGAGACTCTGTTTAGCAGCCAATGCTTAGCCGAGCCCAGTTAGACACAGTTATGCAATTTAGATGATAGCGCAAGAAAAAAATTTGCCCATCCAAGCACCATATATGGTATCACCACAGAACAAAATAGTAATTCTATTCGGGCGTAGCGCTACCGGATTCTTGGGAGCCGGTCGCGGTAGGAATCTCGGTTGCCCGAGACCCCCCGCACAGATCCGTGCTTGCGCTACTAACGCACACGGCTCTTGCTTCAGGTGAAGACACCAAATCGCTCCAGTGGGTGTTCAGAATGATAGATGCGCGGTTCCG
>DATNRC010000090.1:0-7210 GCA_036703705.1 Candidatus Obscuribacterales bacterium | reverse complement strand
CGATTTCCTCGGCGCCTTCAGCGATTGCCCGCTGCGTTTCGGCAATTTTGACGTCCGTCAGATTAGCGCCCAGGGGGAAACCGACAACGGTTGCCACAGCCACATCGCTTGAGGCGAGCTCTTTTACAGCCAGCTTAACGAAATACGGATTGACGCAAACGGCGAAAAACTTGTGTTCTTTCGCTTCCTCACACAGCTTGATGATTTCGCTTGATTTGGCAGCCGGGTTCAACAAGGTGTGGTCGATGTACTTTGCAATTTCTGAATGCACTTTCCAATCTCCGCCAACGGACAAAGGGGCATTATAACCCGAGCTGCCACTTGCTATGAGCTGCGGCATGGCATTGAAATTTATTTTGCCGGAAGCGCCTCGTGCGCGGCACGCTGCGGCAAGCTGCAAACGAACAGCAATGCGGACACCAGGGCGGACGGCAATGCGGACACCAGGGCGGACGGCAAGCGGACGTACATGGGGACATGAATGGGACGAGAGAACACAGCGCTTGTCAAGCTGTCAACTTCTTCACTTCGCTCGCCGAAGTGCAACCATCAGGTTTCAGAGAATGAGCCGCAAGACTCAGGCGACGTTGTGGATTGAGGAGGTGCCGGGCACGAAATGGGCTCTCAAGGGCGCATTCTTTTTGGCCTCGTTTTGCCGGCGCATCTCGTCCATGAGCAGCATCTTGAAAAACTCCGTCATCTGCTCTTCGCTCAATCGCCGCAAGAATGCCACGATTCTTTGATCCTTAGGGTCGCGAGTGATATCCAGCACGCCTGTATGCCCTATGGCGGTCGCCACTGTGCTTGCGTCTTCGTCGACATAGTCCGCGTCGCGGAATAAAGTCTTGTCGTCTGCGTCCTGCGCTTTTTCCACGACATCCGGCTTGTCGCCATTTCTGAATATTTTGAGGGCCTGGGCTTCCTCGCCAAAAACAATCAAATTGCCGGCCCTATCCGTCGTCAAGCCGACGGCGCTGAAATGATTTTGCAGATTTTTGTTGATCTCATCGGCAAAGTCTCTCATTCGCCCTTCAGCTATTCCACTTACCGCCTTCTGAAGCGCCTCCAAATCACCGGCAAGAACGGCGTCTTGAATGGCAATTGCTTTCTCTTTTGTGTCTGACGGAACCAATTTGCCCAGCTGTTTATCGAGATTCGTCCGCGCCGTGTTGCGAGCTGAGGAAATTTGTCCCTCGTTTGGCGGCACCATCATTTGCATGAGAATGCCTGCCAATCTCTCAAGCGGTGTCTTTGGCAACTCAAAAGGCTTTTCATCAGCCTGTCCACCGGGAGGCAGGTCGAGAAAATTAATTGAGCCGGCCAACCGCTCTCTTGCTTCATCGCTTATGGGACTGCGAGCTTGCTCCTCAGCTTTCCTGAAAGCCCGGTCGATTTCCTTGGCACCACTCATGAAGACTAAACCCCGCCAATTTTTTTGCCTAGAGCGATATTGATGATAAGAACGCACAACCGCGCCGTCACTGGGGAAAATACGACAGCTATGGGCATTCCCGCCTTTAGCGGCAGCCGAAGTATTTCCCATCACTCAAGGATTCGCCATCCGATGTTCGACACTGAACCGGACTTTAGCGGCAGCCGAACTATTTCCCGTCACTGAAGAGCGATCTGAGCTCCGATGCGGGGGTTCGTTGATTGGTTTCGAGAGCGGCAAAAAACTATTTCCCGTCACTGAAGAGCGGTCTGAGCTCGGATACGTGGGTTCGTTGATTGGTTTCGAGAAAGGTCATGAGCGCATTGCGCAGGCTGGAGAAACGATCGGGATCCATAGCAATCAAGCGCCGTTTATCCAACAATCGTGCTGCTACCAATTTGCCGTTTGCAGCATCCATCAGCAAATAGTCTTTGCCGCCGATGATGACACGGGCATAGACCTCGAATTCTTGCCAGGCTGCGGATTCCGCGTCCGTGAGCTTTATCCGCACGGCATCGGCTTCGCCAGTTGAGGCATCACTGACACTGACGATCGCTCCCGGGCGAACAGGTCGGCCGCCGATAGTCAATTGCCAAATCACCTTCTCCTCGAATGAGCTCATTGCGCGATTTGCTTCGGCTCAGCTGAAAGTGATCGCTCTTCGCGAGCTGGTCGCTTCCTTCGACTCTATCTTACGGTGATAGTCCTGCAAACTGTTCACACCAAGAGGACCCGCTTGCAGGGAGGCGATTGCAGCCGCAGTTGCACGAGCACCGGACAGCGTCGTCACGACGGGAACATTGTAATTTATCGAGGCGCGGCGAATCAGCTGGTCGTCATCACGGGCGGTGCGTCCCGACGGAATGTTTATGACAAGCTGAATCTCACCATTCTTGATGCGGTCCACAAGATTGGGCCGCCCTTCAGAAACTTTGTTCACAACCATTGCCGGTATGCCGCCGGCTTTTAGAGCGGCTGCTGTTCCCCGCGTGCAAACGAGTTCGAAACCGAGCTGATAAAGGCTCTGGGCAACAGACACCACTTCTTGCTTGTGCAAATCGGAGACGCTGATGAAGATGCGTCCGGCAACGGGCAGTTTTTGCCCGGCGGCAATCTGCGCCTTGGCGAAAGCGAGCCCGAACTGAGTGGAGATTCCCATCACCTCGCCGGTTGAGCGCATTTCCGGACCGAGCGAAATTTCCGCGCCCGGAAAGCGTTTGAATGGAATCACAACCGACTTCACCGCCACATGTGGCGGCAGGAGCCGAGGAGAAATTCCCAGCTCCGACAGGCTCTTGCCCACCATAACCGCGGCGGCCAGCTGGGCCCAGGGAACGCCCGTCGCTTTGGAGACAAACGGCACGGTGCGGCTCGCCCGCGGATTGACTTCGAGAATGAACAGCTCCTGACCGCGCAGCGCAAATTGGATGTTCATCAGGCCGACGACCTTCAATTCTCGCGCCAGCTCGTCAGTGACGCGCCGAATTTGCTCGATGATGGTAAGCGGTATCGATTGTGTGGGCAGAACGCAAGTGCTGTCGCCCGAGTGTATGCCTGCTTGCTCTACGTGCTCCATGATGCCGGCAATTATTGTCGCCCGCCCGTCTGATATAGCGTCAACGTCGATTTCGATGGCGTTTTCCAGAAACTCATCGATCAGAACAGGACGGTCGGGCGACGCCTGGAAGCCCGAGTTGAGCCAGCGAGAAAGCTCCTCCTCACTGTAGATGATTTCCATCGCTCTGCCACCGAGAACATAACTCGGGCGCACAAGCACCGGATAACCTACCTGCCTGGCGCTTTCGATCGCCTCTTCATGCGTTCGCGCTGTCGCTCCTTTGGGTTGATTGAGCTTCAGCCTCTTCACTAACTTGCCGAAGCGTTCGCGGTCCTCGGCAATATCTATCGACTCCGGCGATGTGCCCAGAATTTTGAAGCCCCTTGCCTCCAGACCTTTCGCCAGCTTGAGCGGCGTCTGCCCGCCGAGCTGAACGATAATGCCGACCGGCTCTTCAACCAGGGCGATATTGGTGACATCTTCCAGTGTCAGCGGCTCGAAATAAAGTCTGTCCGAAACATCGTAGTCGGTGGAAACGGTTTCCGGATTGGAATTGACCATCACCGCTTCGTAGCCCAATTTGCGCAGCGCCATGGTGGCATGCACGCAGCAGTAGTCGAATTCGATTCCCTGTCCGATGCGATTTGGCCCGCCGCCGAGAATGAGGATGCGCGGCTTGTCCGCCGGCGGAACTTCGGACTCCATCTCATAAGTTGAATACAGATAAGGAGTGGTTGCTTTGAATTCGGCTGCGCAGGTGTCGATGGTCTTGTAAACGGGCATGACACCATATTTGGTTCGCAAGGCGAAGATATCGTCTTCAGTGGCAGAAAGCAGCTGTCCCAGCTGCACATCGCTGAAGCCCATCCGCTTCAGGCGCAGGAGCTCGTCTCTGTCGATCTGCTCGGGCGCCAGTCCGCTCGACTTGAGACGCACCATTTCGTCGTACAATTCTTTCAGATTGTCGAGAAACCACGGATCGATCGAGCTCAGTTCGTGAATTTCCTCCACCGAGATGCCGGCTTCCAGCGCGCCAATCACGTCCGTAATGCGGTGATGACTGGGAACAGAAAGGCGGCGTCGCCATTCCCAGAAGTCAGCTTTCAAACGCTGCGGCACAGCCGAGAATCCCGGCAGTCCCAGCTCCAAACCTCTAAGCGCCTTTTGCAATGATTCCTGGAAAGTGCGCCCGACTGCCATCACCTCGCCGACTGACTTCATCTGCGTCGTAAGCGTGGCATCGGCGCCGCGGAATTTCTCGAAATTGAAGCGCGGCACTTTGGTGACCACATAATCGAGCGTCGGCTCGAAGGACGCCGGCGTATCGCCGGTGATGTCGTTGGCAATTTCATCCAGGGTCAAACCAACGGCCAGCTTGGCGGCAATTTTGGCAATGGGATAACCTGTCGCTTTGCTCGCCAGCGCTGACGAGCGCGACACCCGGGGATTCATCTCTATGACGACGATGCGTCCGGTCTCCGGATTGACGCCAAACTGAATGTTCGAACCGCCGGTATCGACTCCTATCGCCCGGATGATTTTAATCGCAGCGTCGCGCAGGCGCTGATACTCCTTGTCGGTAAGCGTCTGCACCGGAGCGACGGTAATCGAATCGCCCGTGTGTATGCCCATGGGGTCGAAGTTCTCAATCGAGCAAATGATGACCACATTATCGAGGCGGTCGCGCATTACTTCCAGCTCGATTTCCTTCCAACCCAAAACGCTTTCCTCGAGAAGGATTTCGTGCACCGGGCTGGCGTTCAGGCCCTGAAGCGCAATATCATTCAATTCCTCATGGTTGTAGGCGATGCCACCGCCTGCGCCACCAAGGGTAAAGGCGGGTCTGATGATAATGGGAAAACCAATCGTCTGGGCAATTTGCTCCACTTCGGCCATCGTGTGCGCGATGCCTGAATTGGGCACGTCGAGCCCGATTTCCAGCATCTTCGTTTTGAACAGCTCGCGGTCTTCCGCCAGCTTGATGGCATCGACTTTGGCACCGATGAGCTCGACGCCGAATTTATCGAGAATGCCTGATTCCGCCAGCTCGACCGCAACGTTAAGCGCCGTCTGCCCGCCCATAGTCGGCAAAAGCGCCTGCGGCCTCTCCTTCTCTATGACAGCGGCGGCAGCTTCTTTGGTGACCGGTTCGACATAAGTGCTGTCGGCAAGTTCCGGATCGGTCATGATCGTCGCCGGGTTGGAGTTGATAAGAACGACCTGGTAGTTCTCATCCCTTAGTGCTTTGCAAGCCTGACTGCCGGAATAATCGAATTCGCATGCCTGCCCGATTGTTATCGGACCCGCTCCTAAAACCAGAATCTTTTTTATATCTTTTCGCTTGCCTTCCATCGCATCCTTATCAATCGCCGCATTCGCGCGCGCAAAGCTGATTCATCCTGCTGGATCTTACACGGCGAATGCACCTTGTGGGCTGTCTGCGCTGCTTTGGCAACGATTTTGAGACTTAGATGACGCTCACGAGTAAATGCCCGGACTCAGACTCATCTTAAAAGGGCAATTGAAAATTCATCTTGAGGACACCGTTTCAAAGAGGTGAGTTGGGTGGCAAAACGCATGTGAGCAGTCGAGTGGGGGCTGCCGATTCGGTAAATGAATGATGGTATTCGACGCTCTCCGCCACTTTATGGAGGGATAGGGGGTCCTATGTCCAAAAGATTGGTGCAGCAGAGAATTTCTTTGCTCTCGCTCTTTGGGTTCAGCTTGCTCTTTGCCTTCACAACAACTCCCGGCCCCACGCGGGCGGAAATCATTAAAGAGGAACAGGCTCACTTCGCCACCAGGGTCAAAACGCCCGTATACGAATGGCGCAATCCGGCCGTCAAGCCCAAAGCGGTTGCCATAGCAGTGCACGGATTGACTCTGCATGGCGGCATATACGACGCCCTGGCGCGGCACTTATCGGCAGAAGGTTTTATTGTTCTGGCGCCCGATCTCCATGGCTACGGTCGTTGGTTGACACAGGACAACGAAAAGACGCGCTGTCCTGATTGCGGCTCGCATCTCTGCTACTCCAAGAGCCGCAGCGATCTGGTGGAGCTGATTGACTCGACGAGCGAAGCATATCCGGATTTGCCGTTGTATCTGATCGGCGAAAGCCTGGGTGCGGACATGGTTTTGTACTCTGTCACTCAGCGACCGCATTTAGTCGACGGCATGATCCTTTCCAGTCCGGCCATCAAGCGCAGGCTCAATCTGGTGCCGAGAGTGGCTAAAGATGCCGCCTTCGTCATGCAGAATCCGTTCAAGAAATTGGATCTCGCGCCGTACATAAAGATGTTTGCCTCGGAAGATCCGCGCATCGTCAATGAGGCGCTGAGCGATCCTCTCGTGCGCAAGAAGCTTTCGGTGTGGGATCTTTTGAAAACATCACAGACGATTCGCCCCACGCTTAAATATGCGGATCAAATACCGCCCGATATGCCGGTTTTGATCATTCAAGGCGATAAGGATCGCATGCTCAAATCGAATGCCGTCGTGCAATTGCTCGAGCATTTGAATTCAAGCGATCAAACAGTGCGCTGGTTCAAAGGCAAAGGACATCTTTTGCTGGAGACCGCTTATCTGGAGCCCGACTTGCTTAACATCATGGACGGCTGGCTTAAAGAGCACCTCGACAGCTCAAGAGTGATGCGCGCTTCGGCAGCCGTCGTCGGCAAGATCAAAGCGCCGGGCGAAAGCGAGTCTGAGGCAGAAGCGAAAACCAACTAGCTAGCGCCTATCTGGCATATTTTTCTCTCAAGAGACTTCTAAAAGTCGGCTGATTGTTATTGAGCTCGATGCGCGTGCCGAGAGGTCGCTCGGGCGCCCTGTCCTTTCTCAAGAAATCAAAGCCGAAAGCGCGATTTTGGCTGGAACTCAGGCCGATTGACGATTGAGCCGACAGATTTTCGGGCGGGTTGGGAGTCTCAAAAATGCGCTTCTCGCGCAAGAACTGCCACAGATCCTCAACGGGAGTTGATCCGGCGCGGCTCGTCTTAACACCGGTCAGACCGAGCACACCGATGACTTCGAAGTCTTGATTCAAGAGCGGCCCGCCGGAATTACCGGGCTCGATTTTCAAGTCCGTATCGATCACCGTTCTGTTGTGCCGTTCGCCGGGCAGCACACCCCCTTTGATGTTGGGGATGTCGGCAAGCGTAATCTTGCCGCGATATCCGCCCGGCACAAAGCCATAACCTGCCCCGCTGATAAACATC
>DATNRC010000089.1:0-3587 GCA_036703705.1 Candidatus Obscuribacterales bacterium | reverse complement strand
CGTCCAGCCATTACCATCGAAGGTGGAGGGTTACCAGCAATTGGATCCCCTGACTCTTCCGCTCGATTTTTTGATCGCGGTTCCAAAGCACAGCGCCTTCCGCCCCCCTTCTGTAAGATGGGAGATCGCTTTCCACTCTGTTTTTAAACTGCCTCTCTCGTTGTCCTTCTCGGTCCTTCGAATTTAGCCTTCTTTTCCTTCTTCAGATGAATTTGCCGGACCAACCGGTCCGGTATTGTGAAGTTTGTAGCGACGACGTCAGTAACTAGTACTGCGGTTGTCGGGCAAAGTGAAGGAGAGAAAAGATGAATCCACGAAACCTCATTTTAGTTCTTAGCCTGAGTTCTATTGTTTGGATTTCGGTCCCGACAGGGGCCCAGCAAAAATCTGAGAATGGAGAGCTACTTGCTCGCCTAGAACGCATGGCGAGCGAAAATGACTCAAAAGTTCGCAATTTGACCGGAGCGCCGAAAGGAAGGTGGCTTCTCCATCAGAGGAAGGTCAACCGGCTAATAGAGCAACTGAAATCCGGCCAGCCTGTCGATCCTAAAGAGATCGACCAGATTCTAGCGGAGCACTCACGCTGAAACTCGACTGATCGACGGAGCGGAGGTGAAAACATTCTTCTCACTCTCTCTCCGTCGGTCAGATCCGGGCAAGCTCGCACATCGCACGGATATCGCGGCGGCGTCTTCAAGAAAGCGCAGCGCGTCATCGGTTTTTCCAGCAGCGAGGGCTTGTCTGGCTCTTTTAAGCGCCTCTGTATGGAGCCTTTCACATTGCTCCTCTGCAGAGGAATCAGCGTAGAGCGGTGCTCGCAGTAAAACGACAGCCGCAAATAGCAGGAATACTGTGAACTTTTTTTTGTGCCGAAATCGCATGGGAAACGCTATGGGCAAGCCGCGTGCCATGTCAAATCAGGAAGAAGTGCCGCGGGCCTATTCGTCGCTTCCTCATTATTCGGCTGCCTACGTGGAGAGCTAAAGACCAAAAAAGCAGCAGCGCTGCCGAAATATTTGGCAGCATGACCGAGGGGGAAAATGAAAAAAACACTCGTGCGCGCCTTTGTGTTGGTAGTAAGCTTGGGGACGCTGACGCTGGCCCGTGCTCAAGTACGCCAAGAGCCCAGCCTGAGTCTCTCTGAAGTTATCACTGAAGTTTTGAGCAATAATCCGGAGATCCAAGCAGCTAAGAACAAACTTGAATCCGCGCGCGCGAGATCTAATCAGGCAACATATTTGGAAGACCCTGAGCTTAACCTGGAAGCTTGGGGTGTTCCGCTGAATCATCCACTCAGGTATCGAAGCGCCAATCCCCTCATCATCGGTGTGCGTCAGAAGCTACCTTTCTTCGGCAAGCTTGGTTTGAAAGGAGAAATGTCTTTGCAGGACGTGCGGATCGCACAAGAAGAGCTCAGAGCCAAAGAACAGGAGATTTTGGCCAAGGTTAAAAGCGCCTACGCCGATTATTTCATGAATGCAAAAAACGTCGAGATTTACAAAGAGCTTCTCGAGCTGATTCGCCACACCAGCGCGACGGCGGAGGGGCTGTACCAGGTTGGAAAGGCGCCGCAGCAAGACGTGATCAAAGCATTGCTGGAGCGAACGGACCTTCTCAATAAGCTGACGTGGGCCGAAAGAGATTTGTTGGTTTCACAAGCAAAGCTCAACGCACTTTTGAGCCGTCGTCCTGAGTCTCCACTCGGTGCGCCTCGAGACTTGGATGTCACTTCCATTTCCACCCAGTTTGCGCAACTGGAAAAACTCACTATGCAGCAGCGGCCGGAGCTCAGGGCCTTGGAATCAAGCATCAGCAGATCGGAAACAGCCATACAGCTGGCGGAAAGAAATCGAAAATATCCTGACTTCATGGTCGGACTACAGTACTGGGTTGCGCCGGATCAAAGTCCGCGCCACATGTATGCGCCCATGCTGACTTTAACGATTCCTTTTTCGCCTTGGACGAAGGGCAAGCATGATTACGAAATCGAAGAGGCGCTTGCGGAGCGACAGGTCGCTAAGGCCAACTTGGCCGCCATGAAAAATATGGCTTTGCTCGAAGTGAGGGAGGCATCGGCAAAAGTCGACGCAGCTCTAAAGTCGATCTCAATTTATCGTGATGGGTTGCTTCCTCAAACGGAACAGTCGTTTCAAGCGGCAGTCGCCGCATATCAAACCGGCGGAGTAAACTTTATGACACTTTTGGATGCGCAGAGGACGATACGAGATGTTCGTATGGGCTACTACAAAGCTTTGGTCGATTACGAGCAGAGCCGCGCGGATCTGGAAAGAGCTGTGGGAAAGGAACTGCAATAGGATCAATACTCAAAGATTGGAGGTCAACATGACAATCACAAGAATATCAAAAGGCTTCGTAGTGGTAATTTTCGCTGGCGGGATGTTTGCTGCGGGGTATTTCTGGGCTTTAAGAGGAATGGATCATGCGACATCGGCTACCGCACAGACGAGCGGTGCTTCAGACATGAAGAGAGTGGAAAACATGCCCGGTATGGAAGGAATGAGTGGCATGCAAGGCATGAGTGGAATGGCTCGCGGTATGGTGATGGTAAGCCCAGAGAAGCAGCAGCTCATGGGGGTGAGAATCGCAACCGTTGAAAGAAGACCAATGGTCAGGACGGTGCGTACGGTTGGAACCATTACCTACGATGAGACCAAGGTCACTCATGTTCACAGTAAGATCGAAGGATGGATCGACAAGCTCTACGTCAATTACACGGGGAAGCTGGTCGAGAAGGGACAACCCCTATTCACCATCTATAGTCCGGATTTGCTTGCCACTCAGCAGGAGTACCTCCTGGCCATCAAGGCACGAGAGCGCCTCGGAGACAGCTCTATACCGGAAGTGAGGTCGGGAGCCGCATCGTTGGCTGAAGCAAGTAAGCGGAGACTTGCTCTCTGGGACGTTTCGGAAAATCAAATTCGCGAGCTTGAGCAAAAGGGTGAAGCACAGCGGACATTAACCCTATACGCGCCTCATTCAGGCTTTGTCATCAAGAAAGACGCTAATCAGGGAATGAAGATCATGCCGGATAAGGAGCTGTACACCATCGCTGATCTTTCCACTGTGTGGGTGAACGTCGATATTTATGAGAACGAAATCCCATTCGTCCGTCCAGGGCAAACGGCCAGCGTGGCTCTGTCTTATGATCCGAGTGGGGCTTTCAGTGGAAAAGTCGCATTCATTTATCCCTATGTTGATGAAAAGACCAGAACCGCAAAGGCTCGGCTGGATGTTCCCAATCCCGGCTTCAAACTCAAGCCCGATATGTATGTCAATGCCGAGATAAAAATCGACGGCGGAAGACATTTGGCCGTTCCCGATGAGGCGGTCTTGGATTCGGGTTTGAAGAAGCTGGTCTTTATCGACAAAGGCAACGGTCACTTCGAGCCGAAGGAAGTCAAAGTGGGAACGAAACTGGATGGCTTCTACCAGATTATATCGGGCCTGAATGAAGGACAAAAAATCGCCGCCACCTCGGCATTTCTACTCGATTCGGAAAGCCGATTGGCAGAAGCGATGGGGGCGATGACCGGCATGCCCGGCATGTCGATGGAGGGAATGGCGGG
>DATNRC010000088.1:0-6724 GCA_036703705.1 Candidatus Obscuribacterales bacterium | reverse complement strand
ATATCAAGACTCGATCCCAATTCATAGCCCCAGGCTTTCAATTGATTGTGCTGCGCCAATTGAATCAGGTCAGACCTATAGACTTTGATTTTTACTTTGGACGCGCCGCTGGCATTCGCCCACAGGTAGGGCTGCTCTTTGGTTGTGAAAACGCGCATGTTCGAGCCGATCGATACGCTCGGCTCCACGAGATGCATGGCTACTGCATCGTCGAGCACATTCACCTTTCCCTCTTCGATAAAGAGCCCATTGATGTACTCGGTACCGTACCCAGTGGCACGCAATTTTAACTCGTACTCGCCGACGGGCAGCTGATCGATGCGAAAGCTGCCGTCGTTGTTGATCCAGACGCCGCGCTCGATCTGGGGGCCCTTGCGCGGGCCGATCGCCAGCGCATAAACCTTGTTTTCTCGAATGTTGTAGCTGTAAAGGCCGAATCCTTCGCGCTCGAGGGCAATGCGTCCGGCGAGCGAGCCCATTGGCTTCTCCAGTTGGATGCCGACGACGGCCAAGAGCAATATCTTGAGAAAAATGAATTCCCAAGACATGAGCAAATTGCGCGGCTGAGCTGTAATGGGGTTCTTAGCGGAATACATCGGCTTTAATCCTGTACATCTGACATGGAGAATTCACGGGTATGCCTGCCTTGAGCTTGCACATTATGACCTGGTAATGAGCGTCCCTGGCTTCACCTGGAAGGATTACGCCTGCTCTGGCATGGGAGCGAATGAAGACGCCGTCTCTCAATGGATTGAGTTCTCTGAAGCTTCTTATCGTTTGAATGTCCCTTACGACTGTGATCTGCACTTTCAAGTCTTTC
Organism: Candidatus Obscuribacterales bacterium; assembly: GCA_036703705.1. Lineage (GTDB taxonomy): Bacteria > Cyanobacteriota > Vampirovibrionia > Obscuribacterales > Obscuribacteraceae > DATNRC01. The sequence continues at coordinate 5,904 of DATNRC010000088.1, read as the reverse complement.
AACTCTTGTTTCTTGATCGGAGGATAACGGTATTCCTTGGTGACAGCCGCCTCGGTCGTAAACACCGTCGCTTTGATCAGGTCCTCGAACTCCGGGGCCACTGAGCCCCAGCAAGCTCTGGTTTTTCCGGCTTTGCTGATGGTCACAAAGACGCCCGCCGGTTGCTTGTTTTCCCCACTTGTCTCGAATCGTTTTGCAAATTCGCTGAGCGTTGTGCCTTTGTGATCGTTTTCGAAGTGGAACTCAAGTGTCTTCATGGCAATCTCAGGCAATGTCGCTCTTGTCGTCCGCCCCGCGGGCTCGCTGTGTGCGAGAGCAGGAGCAAAAGCGAGCGCAGACATGCAAAAGGCGACCAGAATGAGCTTGCGCATCTGGCGAATCCCCACAATTTTGAAGACACGACTTCCTTACTGCACCATTATCGCGGCAGACCTGTAAAGTTGTACTGATGCGCAGGTTGCAAAGCTGTGAAATCATCGTGAAGGGACTGTTAAGCGGTCCATGCCCTGCCGCATAGTCTCTCTTTTGTTACCAAGCTGCTGCATCCTCCGTATTTCGCTGCCGACCGGACTGCATACTCTGTATTTCGTTGCGACTGGCCTCTATACTCTGTTTTCTGTTGCCGACCGGACTGCATACTTTGTATTTCGTTGCGACTGGCCTCTATACTCTGTTTTCTGCTCTCTGAGCGGACTCCATACTCTGTATTTCGTTGCGACTGGCCTGCAATCTTCCATCAAATGAGCGCGCAAGCGCGATATAAATAAGGAACGATGACATCACATTTTTCGGACTCACAAAACTCAATAGGACGACGCAATTTCATCAAGTCGCTCTTCGGGCTTGGCGGTGCAATCGAGCCGCCAAGAAAGACCAGGACGCCGCGCCCTGTAGTGACGTTCGTATGGTGCGATTTGAGGACCGGTCAGATCGGCTTTCCCACGGGCTTGAGGGTAGAGGTTGGATTGCCTGGATCGACGATGAAGCTGGTGGCGGTCGCTGCGGCGATGGAGGAAGGAATAATCAACCCCAACGAGACAATCGACTGCCCGGGACACTTGAAGATCGGACAGAGAGAATTCAGTTGTGTGCAGCCACATGGATCTGTCGATGTGGTGCATGCCCTCGCGCATTCATGCAATGTTTATTTCGCCACCCTTTCACAGCGGATGAGCGCCAGTCTCTTTCTCGAATATGCAAGGAGGCTGGGTCTGGATAAAGGCGTGGGTACTGTTTCTGCAGGCAAATTTCCTGAGGCAGCCAATGAACCGACGAGTGAATACGTTTTGGGCATGAGCAAGAATTTGCAGCCGAACGTTTTGCAACTCATGAGGCTGAGCGCGCTTGTTGCGACGAGGGGCGACATACCATATCTGCACAGCGCTGAAGATAAGGCAGAAGGCAAGCCGCGTTTTCATGTGAAACTGGGCGACGGAACCTGGAGCCGTTTGAGAGAGGGCATGCAGCTTGCCGTTCATGACGGAACGGCGCACAAGCTGGATCCCGACAATGCCATGCATTTGGCTGCAAAAACGGGCACAGCGCCATACGGCAAAAAATTTCAATCTTGCATAACAGGTTACTTCCCGACCGAAGCTCCGCGCTATGCCTTTTGCCTTGCCGCTTCAACAGGAACAAGCCAGGAAACGGCCGTGCCAAAAGCGCGCGAATTTCTCTTTGCCGCCACATGGCCATAATCGTGACGTCCAGCGACTACGATCATTTGAATTGCTGATGGCAGCGTGGCGACGGGCTCTCAATGCGGCTGTGACTCCACCCGGACAGGCTGGGATCGAATTTGCATCATGCCAGGGGGCTGGTTGGTTTGCATCCCGACGGGCTGGGACCGAGTTTGCATCATGTCAGGCGGCTATCCAGTTTGCGTGCCGACGGGCTGTGGTCGAGTTTGCATCATGTCAGGCGGCTATCCAGTTTGCGTGCCGACGGAAAGTGATCGAGTTTGCATCGGTACGGCGACAGACTCTGTTCGAGCTTGCAGCTCCGCTTCTCTTTGCCCTGGCATTTGTATTGTTTTCGCCCTGCACTGCATCTGGTGCGCCGTCGGTAGTTTCTGTATCTTTGTTTTCTGCTCATGCACCAGTGTTCAGTGTTTTTGTCAAGGGTCCAATTTTGATAGTTGCCCCAGTGAGAAAAGTGCTTGCTTCGGGTGTCTTCGAGATTCGCCGTGCCGGCGATCGCCTGCGCCTGTTGTCGAAGACAGGCGATGGTGCCGCTGTGATTGAGGGGAAGAAATTTGTCTTTCGCCCATACAGATCGTCAACCATGCGTATTGGTGTTTCTCACCATAGATTCCGTGCTTATAGGGGCGAATTGGTAGTGCAAGCTGTCAGGACTGGGAGTAGTACTACCTTGAAAGCGGCAAGTATTTCGCCGGTGCAAGAGGCGAATCCTCAAAGCGATATGGAGCCCAATAGCGCGCGCCATACAAGAGGAGGCGCTGATTACGGCTTGGCAATGGCTGACGGGACGGCGTTTGCTCATGGGGCGGCGGTCGGTCATGGGACGACTGCGATCGGTCATGGGACGGCGGTCGGTAATGGGACGGCAGTTGCTCATGGGACGGCGGTTGGTCATGGGACGGCAGTTGCTCATGGGACGGCAGTTGCTCATGGGACAGCGGTTGCTCATGGGACGGCGGTCGGTCATGGGACGACTGCGATCGGTCGAAGCCAACACGGAGAGGTATGTGTTGCTGCGAAACAGCGGGCGACAAAGAGATCAATAGAGATAACCAACCGCGTGCCACTCATTGATTACATTTCCTCAGTCGTGGGCAGCGAAAGCGGACCAAATTTTTCGGCAGAAGCTCTCAAGGCGCAAGCAGTTCTTGTGCTCACATGGCTTGAAACATTACCCGCCGGACATGTGTTGCCCGACAGCACTCAACAGATGGTGTATCTGGGCGCGGACTACGATCGAAATTCGGTGCGGGCAGCAGTTGAGAACGTGTTTAATGAGCGATTGTTCTTTTCAGGATCTCCGGTACATGTCTTTTTTCATTCCGCGTGCGCCGGTGGAACGAGCAGAGGTGAAGACATTTTCGGCGCGTCGTGCCGTGGCATGAGCTATCTCGCCAGTGTCAACTGCCAATATTGCAGACGGGCACCGCTGGCAGGTCAAACCGTCAAATACATCCCTTGCAAATTGTTTGCTCAAGAGATCAGTGTGAAAGTGCCCGCAGTGATTAAGAGAGATTCGCAAGGGCGGCCTCTACTTGTTGAGTTGTGGCCGCAGGGGAGAGCGACAAAAGTGTCTGGCTATGAGCTTTGGCTTGCGATCGGGCAAAAGCTCGGCTGGGATAAAGCCCCAGGAACCAGGTATCAAATTTCCAACGCCGGAGAAAGGGGAGTGAGAATCGAATCGCGTGGAGGCGGGCACGGCGTCGGCATGTGTCAATGGGGCGCAGAAGGACTGGCCAGTGCAGGCAAGAGCCACGAGGAGATCCTCAAGTTCTACTTTCCCGGCACCAGGCTGGTATCGGTCAGTTACTGAAGTGGCGGGCTCGATAACGATGGCATGAGTCGGGGTATATTGGCAGCGCTAGTACATGTCGAATTTGGACAAGCCCAGAAATGGTCCCGACGCGCAATGTCCCTTATGGTCTGACCCCGGAAGAGTATTTCAAGCTGGGCATTCAGTACATGCTCATGGGATGGAAGAAACAAGCTGCCTCAGCCATGAAGTTTGCCATCGAGGGCAACAAGGATTTGTCCGGAACGCCTTTTTGCGGCATGCCTGAAGAGCAGCGTCGAGTGCTGGAGGCATTGTTAGTTGTGGTGGAGACGACGTTCGACCTTGGCGAGAACGTTGCCAGCGCCGCTAAGACTGCTTTCGAGGTGTTTGAGGTGCTGCTTCATGAAGCAGATCATGCCATCGACAACGTCGCATCATTGAGTGAGCTTAAGCAGGAGCTCACGAGCTTTTTCAAGTTCGTCAGCAAGCAGAGCGAAACAGCAATCGATTCGCTCATGAATGAGTTTGTTCTACCGAGTTTGGGTCTTCCGACGCGGGATTTGCCTGAGGGTCTGCCTCCGTATGAGTATCTGAGCATGGGACTCAAATACAAAGAAATGGGATGGACGGAGCAGGCGAGAGATGCCTTCCTGAAAGTGATTGAGCTTGATTCCGATAGCGAAGACGCCGACACAGCCCGCATGTATTTGAAAACACGTATTCCTCGTTTGCCGGTGCCGCATTATGCGGTCAAGAAAAACATTCTGGGGCATCGGCAGATGCTTGCCGGTTTGGACGATTTCGCGAAACGGACGTTTGAAGAGCTAATTGCCGATTATGCTGATTTTGAATGGCCGTACGGCAATCTCGGGCTCATCCTCATACGACGCGGAGAGATCGATGGGGCTGAGGAAGTCCTTAACCGGGCGCTGGATTTGAACCCTTACTATCTCAATGCCTGGTTGCATCTTGCAAGGGCCAAGGCCGTGGCGCTCAAGCTCAGAGAAGCAAAGACCTGTCTGGAGCAGGCGGTCAAACTGGATGCCAATGACAATAGTGTAAAGTCCTTCCAGATTTTGCTAGATTATCTAGCCAGTCTGTAGAAGGAAATGCCCCATGCAATCCAATGTCCGCAAATTAGCTTCCAACAAAGCCAGCCAGTTTCAGGAATCAGTGATACGGGAGATGTCGCGCATGGCTGCCCAGTACAAGGCAGTCAATCTGGCGCAAGGATTGCCTGATTTCCCCTGCCCGCAAGAATTGAAGGAAGCTGCTTCCAAAGCTCTTTTTGCAGATGTCAACCAATATGCCATCACCTGGGGAGACAAACTCCTTCGCGACGCCATTGCCAAAAAGACGGAACGTTGTCTGGGCATGAACGTCGATCCGGAAACGCAAATCACGGTTACGTGTGGAGCCACAGAGGCGATGGTGGCGACGATGCTTGCTCTTGTCGATCCCGATGACGAGGTCATCGTCTTTGAGCCTTTCTACGAAAATTACGGACCGGATGCCATCATATGTGGTGGTAAGCCGAAATATGTTTCCATGCGTACGCCCGATTGGAGTTTCGACGAAAAGGATCTGGAGCGCGCTTTCAATAATCACACGCGAGCGATCATTATCAATACTCCGCACAACCCCACAGGAAAGGTTTTGAGCCGGGAAGAAATGGAAGCCATAGCCAGGCTTTGCCAAAAGTGGGGCGTACTCGTTTTTACAGACGAAATTTACGAGCACATCCTTTATGACGGTCATAAGCATGTTGCCATCGCCGCTCTGCCGGGGATGGAAGATCTGACAGTGACAATTAACAGTTTGTCGAAGACATACAGTGTGACGGGCTGGCGGGTTGGCTGGGCGATTGCGCCTGAAGAACTGACTCTGCCGATTCGAAAGCTTCACGACTTCTTGACCGTCGGCTCGCCGGCGCCTCTGCAACGAGCCGGCGTGAGCGCAATCGAGATGGGTGACAAATACTACGCCGAACTTTCGACTGAATACGAAGAACGGCGCCAATATATGCTGGAGACGCTGGATATGATCGGCATCTCCTATTACAAGCCCCAGGGTGCGTATTACGTCTTTTGTGACATAAGTCAGTTTGGATTCGAGAGCGACATTGCCTTTACTGAGTACCTCTGCAAAGAAATCGGCGTTGCGGTCGTACCTGGCGCCAGCTTCTTCGGCCCGTCAGAGCTTGGCAATCGTTATGTGCGCTTCTGCTTCAGCCGCAAGCTGGAAACCTTGCAGGCCGCGCGCGAGCGTCTCCTCAAACTGAAAGATCGCTGACGCTTGCAAAGAGAGTGATCGCTGATCATTGCAAAGAGGGTGCCGGTGGATTAATCACCCGCTGATGGTGCGCTGGGGCATGTGTTAGAAAAATCCGGAAATATCTAACAAAATTGCCGTAAAGGCAACAAGGGCTTG
>DATNRC010000087.1:0-16608 GCA_036703705.1 Candidatus Obscuribacterales bacterium | reverse complement strand
GGCGTGCCCTCATTTCTCAGTTGCTCGATTTGCAGCCGCAAGCTCTTCATTTGCTGGCCGGCCTCAATCCACGGTTGCATATTCTCCCAGGTCATTACGGCCCATGCTGAGGCAATCCAGACAAGGCCGAGCGTGCCGATGACCGTAACCGCTCGCAACCTGATGCGAGACAGAGCGTCCAACCCCGGTAAAGCGCCGATCGCAAGGAGCATGCAGAAGGGCGCCGAGGATGTGAAAAACAGGCGACTGCCCACCAGGTTCGGATAAACATGCCAGATCTGGAAAGTGGGCAGAAGCGCGACGACCATCCAGGCAATGAGAAAGAGACAAACACGGGCGAGCTGCCTGTTGATGAGGCAACGATATGCGGCCACGGCTGCTAACAATCCATAGGCGGGCACTATAAAAGGAATGATGGATTTGAGCGGATGCAACTCTTCGTTGATCGGAACAGCCACTTTCATGATCGAAGAACGATCGGCAAAATTGGCCAGTGATGCAATGAGTGTGGCGGGGTCGAAAGAGCCATATCCACCCACTGCCGAGCCAAGCAGGATCGCACGACATACTGCAAACAGTCCAAGCACGGCGAAAAAGAGCCCAACAGCAGCAAGATCGCCACGGATGGAAAAGAACATATTCCTGGGTGCCGAGCTGCGCTCCAAATCACGGTCTCCGGCATTGCCGCCGGAGCAAATAGCATTGGTGGGGACGAGGAATACAAGCAATAGTAATACTACCGGCAATGTCACCGCCATCTCTTTGCTTGTCAGAGCGAACACGAATGCAGCAAGTGAGAGGTACAGATAGTGGCGTTCTTGCAGGATGCGAAAACGCGAAAAGGCGAAAACGGAAATCAAATAGAAAGCCGTACAGAATAAATCGACACGGCCTATCACCCAGGCAACCGACTCTAAGTGAACAGGATAAAACAGGAAGAGCAAAGCAGCCCAGATGGCCATGGACGGGCGGAGAAGATTGCCTTGCTTTGCAGTGAGGTCGAATGTGATAAGGCCTGCGAAAAGAGCGCATATTGAGTAGACGATCAAATTCGTCAGATGGTAGCCGAATGCGTTGGTGCGCCAGAAAAGATAATCGGCGAGCACCGAAAGTGATACCAAAGGACGATAACTCACCATCAAGTCAGAGCCGCCCCAGTTGGCATACAAATTGGACAGAAAGTCTCGCCTGTCGCCTTGAAAGGCGCGTACAACCTGATCCAGATGCAAGAAGTCGTCGAGAAGAAAGCCGATGCCGGTCGTCTGCCAGAATGCCGCCAGGCAGACAAGAACGGACGCCACGAAGCCGATCGATAGCTGCGTCTTTTCGGACGACCACTCGAGCCCGGCCGGCTCGAGTTTCAAATCGGGCAAAGTCTTCGCTGCCTCGTTGGCTTCTACCGACATGGGTGGCTACTTCCTTTCTTCGTTCTGCCGCCGCTTCGCATCGTCACCTACTTCCATCGTTCCTTCTTTTGCCGCTTCGCATCTCTAAGATCCGCGCCCGATAGCTGGAAGTTGATGGGATCCGATGAGTAGCCAATCACCTTGCCTGCTTTGTCCAGGGCAAAAATCCTGAGCTCGTAAAAGCCGGGTCCTGGAAGCGCGCTGATGTCAATGCTCTTGGCCGCTGCCTGGATGTCAGGGAAAGTGCCGGCAATGGATGCGTGCGATGATGGCTGGTTGTCCCGGAAGGTTCCGCTGTAGTGCTCAAACCACGAATCAGGTTGACTCACCTCATAGCGCGCTGCCGCCGCGCCGGGAATTCGCGAAACGTCATAGGCGAACAATCCAAGGTCCCACCCGGGTCTGCACACGCCTGTGTTGTCTTCAGTCAAATATCGTCGTGCCTTGTTGGGGAGCTGAGGATTAGGCGCCAGCCTGGCAATTTCTCTGTCACCGGATTTGACATCAATGGAATGCAGAATCAGGCGGCTGGGCTTGCACGTCGTGTCCAGGCGAAGCTTGGCGATGTTGCCGGCAAATACCCATGACTTGCGCTCGGACACGCAAAAGCGATAATGCCGGCGCTTCGTGCTTGGCACCAGGGGCAGTGACAGCTGACTTTTCTCCTGCGGATAAGGATTTGATTGGCTGGACCATGACAGGATGAGAGCTCCGGCAGGACTTGATCCGTCAACAGGTTCTATTGCCAAATTAATGTCGACAAAGTCTATCGTCAGCGGATTGACGTTCATATTCGGCGACACCAGACAGTCCGAGCCCGAAACATTGGTGTCGATGATTGGTGCCGCAACTGACGCGCCCGCTCTCGAGGCAGAGCTGCCAGCGACCGCCTGCCCGACATTCGTTTTCGCGCTCCCAGACACCCCGTGCCCGCCGTCCGCCTTGGCGCTCTCGTCCAAGCCGTAAGTCCCATCCGAGCTCCCTGTCAGCGGCTTCTCGAGGTTCAATTCAACGAGCGCGTTCTGCGTTTCATCCCAGCGGAAAAATTTGTATCTCTGCCGGCTTGCCAGCATGTTGCGCAGTCTGGATACATTTATCAGCGAGGAATCACCAAACATCACCGGCTCGAATGTCGCGACTTGCTTGGATATGTCCCGCCTGCTGAGGGGCGGCTCCAGCAAAACAGCAAAAGTGGAAGCGTTATAGAGCATGTGCGCGCCCTTGTACTGCTGTGGCAGATTGGTGACAACCATCATTTCATCTGCCTTCAATCTGCCTAATGTGTCTTCAATTCCTTGTCTGAGCGCACGCACGGACTTGCTTGCCCTGTCCCACGGCATGTTGTTTTTATAGGCCATTGCCGCATATGCGGCGACCAGGCACACTGCAAGCAGATGGCAGGCAATTTCGATCTTTTTTCCTGCAATTCTGTCTGACAAAAACTTCGAAGAGCCCACGCCATTCGCCAGGGTGAGGCCCAGTGCGGCGGGCAAAGAAATCAAGGACGCTAAGAGCAGGCACAAGGGGGCGGTGGCCAGATAAACAAATCTGCTGCCCTGCAGATGCGTGGTTAGATTCCAGACCTGTATAGTCGGCAAAAGAGAGATGACAAGCCAGCCCAAAGCGAATAGCGGAACAATCAGTGACGATGGACTTGCAGATGAAACGACCGCCTGCGATTGCTCTAATTCTGTGCTTTGTTCCTTCCCGTTCTTTGCCGGCAATCGCGAGCGCGCGATGAGCGCCATGCGCACAATCAACAATGCTGCGGAAAGACCATAAATGCACTTCAGAGCTTTCCTGAAAAAGTCTTTGGGAGCGAAGATTTCGTCGTTGAACGGCATCAATACGCGAATAAGCGATCCATCCATCAACCACCGCTTCACGATAGTGGCGTTGAGACCTTCACCGATCGAGCCTGCATAGCCGCCTGCGATTGTGCCCAGCGCGAGCGTGCGCACGCCGATGTATACAAAGAGAATAACGAAGTACTCTTTGACCGCCCACAGTGCCTTGGCGGCCCGGCTCAGCAGATTGCGCGAGGCGGACGTTTGACGGCTGAAAAGCGCGTAGAGAAACAACGCCGGCGGCAATGTGATGGCCATCTCTTTGGACATCAGGCTTAAAACAAAAGCTATGGCTGAGCCTGTTCGCAGCATGACGCTGTGCGACTTCCGCTCTTGTTGCTGGCTGCCTTTCAGATACAGCCAGAAGGAAAGAAGCAAAAACATGGCTGCCAAGCTGTCTACGCGCCCGATTATCCAGCTGACCACCTCCGGATGCAGGGGATGGCAGGCAAATAGCGCTGCCGCGATTAGCGCTGTCCAGGACCTCCGGCTTATGGGGATTTCGGGAAACATCCTTCTTGCGCCAAGGAAAAGTAATATCGATGACAGTGTCTGGAAGCCCAGATTGGAGAGATGAAAGCCGATTGGATTGGCGCCATAAAACAGGTAGTCCAGCGCCAGCGTGATGGAGATGAGCGGGCGATAAAACTGCGTACCGGCAGTTTGCATCCAATTGCCGACAAAGTTTTGCCAGAGAAGCCATGGTTGCCCGGCGAAAACTCTGGTCAGATAGGACACATGCACCATGTCGTCGGCGAGAAAGTAACCGTTAATGGTACGGAAATAGCAGGCGCAGTTTAGTGCGACGAGTAAAAGAACCACAAGAGCCGTCGCCCACTTTGAGTGCCAGAACCTACCCCTGTCCGCGTCTTTGGGGGGACCTTTTTCTTTATGATTCAATTTATTGCAGTGTATTTGCAGACTCTCTTGCACGCTAATCACAATTTTGGCGCCGATTTCAAATGTGCTCGCTCGGGCATTGCTCGCGCCTTACGACCAGCGCCGTTAATTGAAACAGACTTCCGAGGCTCGTTTTGTTAATCAGATCAAAACCTCAGTGATGCCGTCAGCCCGTAAAAAAATTGCGATGGCTCGGCAGCGATCAGCATCTTCGCACTCTCCGAAGGTGCGAGGATTATGACAAAGATCGCTTGCAATTGCCTGAATCCGCCATCAGCAAGGGGTTGCCAAGGACATAATTTCTTGTTAAAAACAGAATTATGTAATGCAATTTCTCGTCAATTCTTAAATTTGACAGCCAGAGGGAGAAATCGATAAAGAAACATGTCTTTTAGCTGGTAACGGATGTAAGTGTATACTACGATGCCCAGTGGAATGGGAGACTCTTAGTTTGACCCTTTCGACCGAACACAAAATCAGCGACGAGCGGAGGATCCTCAGGTTTCCGGAAGGTTTTCTGTGGGGCGCCTCCACATCCCACTTCCAGATTGAAGGTCACCCGCTCGAACGGCGCACCCGCCTTTCTGACTGGTCGCATTGGACGGCCATTGCCGGCAAAATTGCAGACAGCACGACTGCCGACGTAGCCTGCGATTTCCACAGCCGCTACAAATCGGACATCGAAATCCTCAAGAGCCTGAATCTCAACGCCCTGCGCATCAGCTTGAATTGGGCGGTGCTCTTGCCTAATGGCAACGGTCGCAAGGCAAAAAAACTGAACAGCGAGGCGGTAAAGTACTATCGAGAATTGCTGCTGGAGCTGAAGGAACGCGGCATCAGGAGCTTCGTTACGCTCTTTCATTTTTGTCTTCCCAAATGGCTCGCCGATCGCGGTGGCTGGCAAAATCCCGAGACGGCAGAAGCTTTCGGTCAATTCGCCGAGCTTGCCGCCGAGTCCTTTCACGACCTGGCTGACTTCTGGATAACGGTCAACGAGCCGATGCCCTACGCCTACCAGGGCTATGTCGACGGATCCTGGCCGCCTGGTGAAAAACGCAATTATCTGGGCGCCTTTCAATGCATTCGCAATATGCTTGTCGGGCATGCAAAGGCTTATCATGCGCTGCGTAAAGTCGATGCCGGCGCGCAGGTGAGTTTCGCCAACCACTGGCGCCCGTTTGCCCCCCTGCGCTTATATTCGCCGCTCGACCATATGGTGAGCTGGTACAGAGATCGGGTGTTCAATCATCTTTTCCCGAGTGCGGTGCATACCGGAGAAATTTCTTTCCCTGCCCCCATCAACATGCGCAAGGCTGTGAAATCGATTGCCGGTCCCGTCGAGGGCTTGCAGGGAACACTCGATTATCTGGGCGTCAATTACTACACTCGCGATCTGTCAGAACACGATGCCGCAGCTCCTTTTGATGTTTTCGGCAAGAGCGCGAAGGCCGCCGAAAAAGAGACGAGCTGCATGGGATGGGAAAGCTATCCCGACGGCTTATACAGCATCTTGACCAGAGAAATCATTCCTTATCAGACCAGTCACGACGGCAAAGAACGCCCGATTTACATAACGGAAAATGGCTTTGCTACGCTCTTCCCGGCGCACCTTATCGAGGGGGACTGGTCCCTTACTGATGAGTTTCGCATCAAGTACCTGGTATCGCATCTGATGGCCCTCCATAAGGCCATCAAAAGAGGAGCGAATGTCAAAGGTTATTTGTACTGGTCTTTGCTCGATAATTTCGAGTGGGCTGAAGGGCTGAAGTACCGCTTCGGGCTCGTTCGCGTGGCTTTCCCCACTCAGGAGCGCACTCTCAGGAAGAGTGCCCATGTGTATGCCAAGATTGCCGAGCAAAATGCCATTGACTTATCGATGACGTCTGAAATGATCTAACATAGACTTCGTCTTGCTCTTCGCCTTACGAGGGAGAATTCCAAGTGAAGGTTCTTCGTGCTCTCTTAATAGCCTCACTGCTATTGGCATTCGCTTTGCCGGTCGCTCCTCCGCCGAATCCTGGAATGTTGCCTTGCCTTGCTGCTACGCAGAAAGAAGAGCGCAATGTCGAAGCCGGTTTGATTGCTGACGTCAAGCAGGTGAAAGCAGGTCAGAAGTTTCGCCTGGGCGTCGAGCTCTTGATGAAGCCCGGCTGGCATACATATTACAAAGAGAGCGGCGAAGCGGGTAAGCCGACAAAGATCGAATGGCAATTGCCTGAAGGATTCACAAGCAGCGAGCTTTTGTGGGAGAAACCGACGCAATTCAATGACGGCGGCATCATTACCTTCGGCTACCACGATCAGACTGTGATTGCTTCCACTATCACTGCGCCCTCCGCGCTGGAAGCAGGCAAGCAGCTGACGTTCAAAGCCAAAGTCGAATGGTTGCAGTGCAAAGAACTTTGCGTGCCCGGCAAGGCTGAGGTCGAGCTCACGCTTCCCAGCGTGGCAGCCGACGCTGCAGTCGAGCCCGGCGATGTGAATAAGTTCTCCAAAGTCGGTTTTACAGGCAGCGTGAAGGATGCCGGTGGCGGTGCGGGCAAAAGCATTCTCGAGCAAAATATAAATATTGCCGGAGCCAAAGATGAGCAGGCAAGCCTTATCTCCTACTTCGGCTTTGCTCTTCTGGGCGGCTTTATTCTCAATTTCATGCCTTGCGTTTTGCCTGTCATAGCCATTAAAGTCATAAGTCTCGTCGAGCAGGCAAATGATAATCCCCGCCGGGTCCGACTGCTAGGGCTGACCTTTGCCGCGGGCATCATCGCGTCATTCCTCGTGCTTGCGGCGATCGTTCTTTCCGTACAGGCTGCAGGGCAAAAAATCGGCTGGGGCTTTCAGTTTCAGTATCCGCCATTCGTCATTGCCATGGCGACCATTGTTCTTGTCCTCTCCCTGAGCTTGTTCGGGCTCTTTTATGTCTCTTTCAACGCCGGTCAGGCAACCATCGACAGATTGGCCAGCAAAGAGGGATTTGTCGGCACCTTCTTCAAAGGTGTTCTGGCGACCGTTCTTTCTACGCCTTGCACGGCGCCCGCGCTGGGCACCGCCCTTGGTTTCGCCTTCTCGCAGCCGGCTGCCGTTGTTGTCGGCATATTTTTCACTGTCGGGCTCGGTATGTCGCTACCGTATTTGATACTGACCATCAACCCCAACTGGATGCGATATATGCCCAGGCCTGGTGTGTGGATGGAGAAGTTCAAGGAATCGATGGGCTTCATTTTGTTGGCTACTGTCGTCTGGCTGCTCGGCATTCTCGGCACCCAGGTGGGAGAGCAGGGCGTCATCTGGACGGGATACTTCCTCGTTGCAGTATCGCTTTCGGTGTGGATCGTGGGCAGATTCACAGACCTGACCAGTTCTCCGGCGCGACGCCTGAGCGCCTGGACGGTTGCCCTGCTCATAAGCGGCATTGCTTTTTATGTTTGCATCTTTACGCGCCCGGAACTGAGAGGAGAAGCGCGCACGCCTGCCGCCGCTGCTGTTACCGAGTCAGCAGATGGGCTTAGCTGGGAGCCATTCACAATCGAAAAACTGGACAAAGAGATCGCTGAGAATAAGACCGTCTTTCTCGACTTCACGGCAGCCTGGTGCCTTACCTGCCAGGCTAACGAGCAGGTCGTATTGCGCAACAAGAATGTTGTCGAAAAATTGAAGGCACTAAAGGTGGTGACAATGAAGGCTGACTGGACCAACCAAGATCCAGTGATTACACAACTCTTGCAGAAATTCCATCGCTCGGGCGTGCCGCTTTACGTAATCTTTCCGGCAGGACGCGGAGTTGAGCCCATCGTTCTGCCGGAAGTGATAACGCCTTCCGTCGTTCTCGAGAAATTGGAGCAAGCCGGACCGAGCAAGGGCTAGCCGAGCTTGCTTACGATTTCCAGAAGCTGGTTGTTGTCCGGCATCCCCTCGATGATTCTTTGAATCATTCCCTTCTTGTCGATGACGAAAAGAACGCGCGAGGCATTGCTTTTGCCTTCGGTAACCGTTCCGTACTGGCGCCCGACCCGCCCGCCTTCGTCTGCCAGCAATTTGTGCTTGAGGTCGTATTTCGTGGCGAATTTCTCGTGGCTCGCCACGTCATCACAAGATATGCCGAAAACGACGGTGTTCGCATTCTCAAACTTGCTCAAATCTTCCGAGAACGTGCACATCTCTTTGGTGCATCCCGGAGTATCGTCTTTCGGGTAGAAGGCCAGAATGACGTTTTTCTTGCCGATGTAATCATCAAGTTTGACTTCGCCAGGGGGGTATGATTTGAGATTGAATCGCGGCGCCTGGTCGCCCTCTTTCGGGATAGCCGTCATTGTCTCTTTGGGTGTTGTCATAACGCGTCTCCCTGCTCTTAAAACGGACACTAAACGCTAAAACGAAGATTGAAAACTGAAACAGATGTTGAAAACTGAAACGAACATTGAAAACTAAAACGAACATTTTGCCACCCCGGGCCGCCGTCGTGGGCAAAGTTTAATTTGGGCGTTACGTCCCTTTATCAGTTTCGCAGAGCGCGCGCCTGCGTTTATGCCGCCCGCCATTCGGCGCGCTTCTGGCTGCTTATGGCCCTGCTTGTCAATGCTGGTTTTTGTGTATTCACAGTCGTCAGCCGTGGATGGTTGTGTGGATGGCTTCGATCAGTCCGTCCAATTTGTCCATCTCCAGAGACTCGGAGAATACTGCCAGAATGCCTACTTCGACATCGGTCAGCACCGTGAGCTTGTTTTTCTTGGTTGCCGGATCTTCAGTTAACAAGACCATCTGACGCAGTTTGCCGATTTCCAACTTCTTCGTGCCGAGATTGCTGGTGCTGAGAAGGGCTGTCGAAAGAGCGCCGAGTATGTCTTTGTCCATGCCCGGAACATTCGTCGCTGCGATGACGAGACCGTCATAGCCGACGATCAAGCTGCCTGCAACGATCGGGTATTTGTCGATCTGTTCGAGGAGCGCCTTGATTCCTTCTCCGCGCTGGGCGCTGATGATGCGCGCGGTGCTCAAGCCGGAGCCGATTGTTGCCGGCTCTTGCTCTGCTTTGATGATGTTTTCAACCACTTGCACATCGAGCAAAAGCTTGCCGATTGTTTTCATGGTGCCGACAGACTCGGAAACCGCCTTTGGTTCGGCCGCAGATCGGGTCGAGAGGCGGCCGAATTCTTTCAGCTCGACTGAGGGCTTGGGGGTACGCGGAGCCTCTGCGGCTGGTGGCTCAGCCTGTGGCGGAGAGGGTGGCGGCTGTTGTGGAGCTTGCTGAGCAGGCGGAGCCTGCTGCTGCTCCGGCGGTTGTTGCGGAGCCGGTTGCACCGGCGGCGGTTGCGGAGCAGGTTGCACCGGCGGCGGTGCCGACGAGAGCATGCCGGACTCTTGAGTGCGTGCTGCCTTGAGGATTTCTTCCTGTGTTGGCGGCGTAACAATTTCCAGCTCCCCCGTTTCTTGAGGGGCCCTGGCAAAGGTGCGCTGCGCCTCCGCCGGTGGTGACGGAATCGGAGTTGGCGTTGGTTGGGCAGCAGCCGGCGGGGCAAAAGAGATTGGACCACGCACCGCAGGGTGCTCTCCCGTGTCGCCCTTCAGATGAGCGAGAGTTTCCGACGAGACGTCCTTTTGCGCATCTTGAGGAGCGATTGCAGAGAAGATGTCGTCGATGTCAGAATCAACGCCGCCTGCAAAGAGCGATTTCCCTGCATCTTCCTTCGCCGCAGGCTCGGCGGGTCTGGCTGTTGCTGTTTCAGCTTCAGCTTTTTGCGCTGTATCGGGCGGCGCAAACGACAACGTGTCCGGCTGTGCTTTCGCCGGCTCGGCCGGGCGCGGCGATACTTCCTTCATCGCTTCTTGCGGTGCGATTGTGGAGAAGATGTCTTCGATGTCTGCATCGACCGATTGGGCAAACAGACCACCAGTTGTCTTGGTTTCCGGAAGCGGAGTCGTTTGCGAGACTGGTGCTGCCGTTGCCGGCTCGGGCACTTGAGGAGCTGGTTCCGGCCTTTCAACCGGCGCGGCTTGCGCGACAGGCTCGGGCTCTTTTACAGGCGGTGCCACCGCATGAGGCTCCTCACGGGATGCCGCCTCTCTGTCTGCGACTTCCTTTTGCGCCTCAGGAGGCACGAGCTGCGAGAATATGTCGTCGACGTCCTTGTCGAGATGGGCGTCGAACAGCCCCTTCTCTTTTTCTTGTTGGGGAGCTTCTGCAGGCTCCGCGCTTACTGTCGGCTCAGCGCTAAATGCAGGCTCCGCGCTTACTGTCGGCTCAGCGCTAAATGTTGGCTCCGCGCTCACTTCGGGCGCCGCGCTTACTTCGGGCGCCTGACCGACCTCGCGTGCTTCGACAGCTGGCTCCGGCGCGGCAATAGCCGGCTCGGCGGGCGGCGCTGCTGTTGAATAATAAGGCTCTGAGGCTTGCGCGGCTATTGGTTTTGCACTCTCGGCTCCTGCAGGCTGTGCCGCTCCGGCCTCCGGCTTGCCTTTCGTGACCACGCCCATGAGGCGTGCGCCGAAGCCGCTCAAGCCTCTTTGCGCGCTTTTATCTGGTGCCGCCGCCGGTGGTGCTTCAGCAGTTGCCTGCTGAGCCGGAGCCGGTGCTGCTTCTTCTTGTGCTTTTGCTTCTTCAAAGGCAGGCAGCTGCTCGGTGACGGGCGCCGTGGAAAGAACTTCGGGAGAAGCAACTTCCGCCAGAGGTTTGGCCGCTTCCAGTGGCGCTTTGCCAACTTCGGCCGCTTCCCGGCTGACTGTCAGTTGTTCTTCCAGACCTACAATCGGTTCTTCCTCATCGAGCCTGTCCAGGATGGACTTCAAGCTGTCCGCGCCGGCGCCTTCTATCTGCTCGTGGACGCTCTTCTGCCCGACGGTTCCGGTGCCGCTGGCGGACAATGCTTGCAGTTTGGTAAACGTGCTTGCGCTCCTCCTTTTTTGCGCCTGCAAGCGAGTGGCTGTCGAGGAGGCTCCGGATTTTTTTTGCTCCACAGCTGGTGTCTCGGGGTGAGGAGCTTTCTCCGGCGCCCTGGGCTGTTCTTGGGCAGTGACTGCAGGAATGGGTGTCGGTGGAGTTTGCGCTTGTTTGGCAGCCGGCTCCGCATCGAGCTTGTCGAGTATGCCCCGCAGCTTCGTCGCCGTGTCTGACGGGGATTCAGCCTTATGGGTGCCGATGCCCAGTTTTGCTGCAGCCGCCTGATCGACTCCGGCATCGCCTTCAAGCGTCGGCGCGTTGTCTGCCGAATAAACGCTGAGCGGCTCGAGCCTCATAAGCACTACAGCGGCTGCGATGCCAAAAGTGTTGGCTGCACCCAGGGCGGCTATATTGCACAAAAGATAAGCCATCGGCCCCAGGGCTCGCGTTTGAATCTCGACGTTCGTGCCGCCGACGATAACAAATCCCACGCCGGCAAGGAGCACGATGCAGCCCAGCATGACGCCGGCAATGCGCGTCAACTGGTCGAGGCGCGCGCCCTCGAACATGAGCTTGGCGAACAAAAGCGCTACGAAAAGCTCACCGAATATCACTGTGGGAACAGGCAACGTGAAGACATCATCGTGCCAGGGGCTCTTGACTATTGCCAGCTGAAGCCCTACGGCAACGGCTAATGTGACGCCAAACCAGAGCCGATTCCTGAAGGTTAATTTGTACATTTGAGAATAAGAGCCCTTAATTCTACGAGAAACTTAAGTTCAATATACCCGACTATAAACCGACTGAGCTTAATGACAGCGCCATTTGCGGACAACAAATCGGTATCTGTAAATCCTCCAATAGTCAAGCTGTCATTCGCTGCTTCGCTAGCGGGATTTTCTTGGTTTAGACTTGCCCGGTTTTTCGAGCACAATAAGCACTTTCACGGTGGATAGCGTGCCCAAATTTGAGAGCAGCAAAAACGCCCAATTGATTGACAGCACGGGGGCCTCAGAGCCAGGCCGGCTGCGAACGCCGCTCAGAATTAATGGATTTGCGACATGGGCTGCCAGTATGAATGCCGAAGCGATGAGGAGCATGAGGAAGACGATTGCCAAAACCTGAGCTGG
Source organism: Candidatus Obscuribacterales bacterium (assembly GCA_036703705.1). GTDB lineage: Bacteria > Cyanobacteriota > Vampirovibrionia > Obscuribacterales > Obscuribacteraceae > DATNRC01. Next base: position 4,454 of record DATNRC010000087.1, on the reverse strand, counting down.
AGTTGCTTCGTCGTAGAGCAGAAGAGCGCTGCTCAAAAGTACTCCCGCCTCGAAGATCGCAAGCGCAATGAGCGGCACCTCCACCGCAAGATGGGGCATGCGATGAGGAACAATTAAAGCCAGAGCGACGGCAATTGAAAAGACATAGAGTCCCAGGTACCACTGCGAGCGCAACGCCAGCTTTTTCATGAGACGCCTACATGCGGAAGGTAGCGCTCAGCCTGTTGATAAGGGCTTCCCTCACCCTTTCAAGCTGTTCTTCCACGGCCTCGTTCGTCAAAGTGTCTGTAGGACTTTGGAATGTCAGCCTGTAGGAGAGGCTTTTAGTGGTGTCGTTAAGCTGGAAGATGCTGACAAGTTCGATGTTTGTCAGATTTTCGCCGGCAGCAGTCTTGATTGTTGATTCGACAACAGCATGGTCAATGGAATTATTGATGTCAGGTGTGAGGTCGCGAACCACTGCAGGAGTCTGCGGCACAGGCTTGAACAAAGGCTCGCGCCTTATGCGCTCGACGATATCGAGGTCGATTTCGAAAAGATGGCCGCTTTGACTTAAGCCCAGGCCGTCTACCAGCGCCGGATGCAGCTCGCCGACAAAACCGATTTTGTAGGCGGAGTCTTTTACCGGCTCTCTTTCTTCGTCTTTTAGCGTTGAAATAATCTGGGCCAGGCGATAAGGATGGAAACAACCCGGCGCATCAGGGGGGCGGAAGAATTTCACTCGCTCGAGGTCCACATTGAGCCCCTTCAAGAGTGACTCGACAACCCCCTTGGCGCGGTAGAAATCATTCGTCTCCTTAAGCCCGGCACTTGTTTGCGCTCCCGAGTGGCTCTCCCAGATGCTCATCGTTCGCTTGCCTATCATTACGCCCGAGGCGAGAAGCCGCTCCGTTACCCCGGTTACGCTGTGGTCGGCAGGATCCATTATCTTAAGATCGCGCTCGTACACGCGGCCTACTTCAAAGAGAAATACATCTTTCGAGCCGCGGTCCTGGTTATAGACTGCCGTTTTCAAAAGGCCCGGAAGAAGGCTTTGCCGCAAGACCTGATGCTCTTCCGAAAGAGGATTGAGCACCTCGACTATTGTGTGCTCGTTCTCCAGAGTCGCCAAAAGCCGGGCTGCTTCGCCCTTCAAGCCTTCTTTTGCGGCCTTCGCTTCGCTGCCGACGAGGCTCGATATCCAGGCCTCGCTCAAGCCGCAGGCGGAAAGGATTTGCCGTGCCACTCTCACCGTGTCTGCCATCGGCTCGCTGGCAACGGTTGTGGCAGGCATGGAAGCGGGCAGGCGATCATAACCGTAAATGCGGGCAATCTCTTCGATTACGTCTATCTCTCGCACCACATCCATCGTCCGGTAGCTGGGAACGGACACATGGATGACTCTTTCTCGGGCATCAGAGGTGCTTGTTAAGGCGAAGCCCAGCGGCAAGAGAAGCTCACTTATCTCGTCGCAGGTAAGCTCGATGTCGAGCAGCCTTTGCACCTGAGCATGGCGGACGGCGATGTTGGGCGCTGTGAATGCTTCGCTTCCGGCCATCGACATCTCGCCGAAGGCGGTACCGGATTCGGTATCGCCGCAATACTTGAGCATCAGATATGAGGCCCGATCGGATGCCCGGGAAACGCCGACGACGTCCACTCCTCGTTCGAAGCGCAAACTGCTGTCGCTGGAAAGCCCCAGCAAGCGGCTTCCTCTTCGCACTCTTGCCGGCGTGAACGAGGCGGCCTCGAGAGCAATGCTTACAGTCTCATCGGTAATCTCGCTCTCCTTGCCGCCCATGATACCGGCTATGCCGACAACGGAGCTGTCATCGGCAATTACCAGCACCTCATCGCTGAGCGTGCGCACCCTGGCATCGATTGTCTCCAGGGTCTCGTTTTCCTTCGCTCGCCTTACTTGCAAAAGACGGCTCTTCAATTTGGCAACGTCATATGCGTGCAGGGGCTGACCGAGCTCATGCATAACGTAATTGGTTATGTCGACGATGTTGTTTACGGTGCGCACGCCTATTGCCTCCAGCCGGCGCGCGAAGCGGAAAGGCGAAGGTCCGACTTTGAGCCCCGACAGTTCTCGGATAGTGAAAATGGCGCAATCATCCGGGTCTTCGATGCGGGTTAAGAACGGATCGCCGGGCAGTCTGTCGAAAGGCAGCTCGGGCAAGAACCATTCGACCTCCTTCAGAGGACGCTTGAACAGCGCCGCTACTTCGCGCGCCAGGCCGATGACCGATAAGGCATCGCCTCTGTTCGAGCGCGGCGCCACGTGCAAAACCCAGTCGGGCAAGAGATGAAGCAGCTTCTTAACGTCGGCGCCCAGAGTGAGGCCGTTGGTCTTGGAAAATTCCGGGCGGTCGGAAAGAATCAAGATGCCGTCCACATCCGCGCTTTTGGCCCCCAGCTCGCCCGGCGAACACAGCATGCCGTTGGATTTCACGCCCCGAATCGGTGCGGCTTTTATATGAAGGGGGCTGCCGTCGTGGCGATTGAGAACGCGCGCGCCAGGCAGAGCGACGGGCACGATTTGCCCGACTTCGATGTTCTGGGCGCCGCAGACTATTTCCAGGGGCTCCTGATGGGGATCGACTTTGACGCGCGTCAGTCTTATCTTGTCGGCATTCGGGTGCGGCGATATCTGCATTATTTCGCCCACGACGACGGGCCCTTCGATATCCGGACCGACCTTTCGCACTTCTTCCACTTCGAAGGCGTTCATGGTCAATTTGTCGGCAAGCTCTTGCGGCGATATGCCGTCGAGATTTACAAAGTCCTCTAACCATTCATATGAAAGCTTCATTCTGTCGGTGCCCTTCGAGATTGTCTCCAGTCGGAAAAATCAGATCATCAGAACTGCTTGAGAAATCTCAAGTCGTTCGTAAAAAAGTTGCGGATGTCGGTGACGCCATATTTGAGCATGGCCAGCCGCTCTACACCCATGCCGAAAGCAAAGCCGCTCCATTCGTCCGGGTCGATGTCCACGGCCGTGAGAACATTCGGGTCGACCATGCCGCAGCCGAGCAGTTCCAGCCAGCCCCGCTGACCGCAAGTTCGGCATCCTTCTCCCATGCAAAAAGGACACTGGCTGTCGAGTTCGGCGCTCGGTTCTGTAAATGGGAAGAAATCGGGACGCAATCTTGTTGAAAGCGGCTTGCCGAAAAAGAGGCGGATGAATTCGCTCAACGTCGCCTTCAGCTGTCCGAAGGTGACGTTGCGATCGATGAGCAAGCCCTCCACCTGATGAAACAGCGGATATTTGCGGGCGTTGATCTCTTCATTTCTATACACTCGTCCGGGCGAGATGATTCTCAAGGGCGGCTTGCGCTTTTCCATCACGCGTATCTGCACGGTCGACGTCTGGCTGCGCAAGAGAATTGACGGTCCGACATTGGTGTAAAACGTGTCCTGCTCGTCGCGAGCCGGATGGTTGGGTGGCGTGTTGAGGGCGTCGAAATTGTAATAATCGGTTTCCACCTCAGGGCCTTCAGCGACCTCAAAGCCCATGCCGTAAAAAATGGAAATAATGCGCTCGGTCACCAGTGTGAGCGGATGCAAATGTCCCTTTGCGATGCCTGTTCCTGGCAGCGTAACGTCAATTTGCTCGAGCTTCAGGCGCGAAGAAAGCTCTTGATTGTAAAGAGTCGCCTTGCGCTCGTCATGCATGGCTTGAATGCGCTCTTTGATGTCATTGGCGAGCTGCCCGATGCGAGGCCGTTCAGCCTTATCAAGCTGGGCAAGGCCTCTGAGGATCGTGCTCAATGCGCCTTTCTGTCCCAGATACTTGAGCCGCACTTCCTCAAGCTGAGCTGAGTCCGAGACCCTCTCGAATTCAGTAAGAGCGTCTGTCTTCAGCTGCTTCAGTTGTGTTTCCAGGTCATAAGCCATTGCCATGGGTTGCTCCTTGCTTCCCGCCCTCGTTTCAATACGGACCTATAGTCTACCTAAATGTAACAACGGCAAATGTTCGATCCGCCACAAAATTGCTTGCTCGCTTTGCTTTTCTCAAACTAGCTTTACGTACTTACCGTAGAATTCACTTGTGGCGAAAGGCATTCAGGAAGGGCGGCGTTTTAAGGTGAGAAAATTGCCGAAAACCAGGTTCAAGAAGCGTCCAGGGCACGCCATCCCGACCACCAGAGTGTCGGTGATAGTCATAACTGAGGACAAGAAAATCCTGCTTGTGCGGCATCGCAAAGGCAACCGCCAGTACTGGGTCTTACCCGGCGGACGGCTGGAATACGGCGAAACTTTTCAAGAGTGCGCAGTGCGCGAGCTCAAAGAAGAAACCGGACTGGAAGTGGAATTTGAACGCTTCCTTTTCTTGTCGGAGGCCATTGCGCCCGATCGTTCTCGTCATATCGTCAATGTTTACATCAAAGCGAATGTCGTGGGCGGAACGATGAAAGTGGGCAATGAGCCGGTTCTTGCCGGCGTAGATTACATTCCGCTTAAGGATCTGG
>DATNRC010000086.1:0-3114 GCA_036703705.1 Candidatus Obscuribacterales bacterium | reverse complement strand
CTCGAACGACAATTTCTTCAAGGTTGGCGCTGCAGCAGCCATAATCGCTCGCCCGGTGCCTGTTTCGCCCGTGAAAGAGATTGCTTTTACATCCGCATGAGCAGTGAGCGCTTCGCCTGCGGACTGGGCGCCAAAACCTTGCACCAGATTGAATACGCCTCTGGGCAGCCCGGCTCTGGTGACGATATCGGCGAACAAATGCGCTGTGTATGGCGTCCATTCTGCGGGTTTGAGCACGCAGGTGTTGCCCATGGCAAGGCAGGGCGCGATTTTCCAGGTGGCGAGATAAAGTGGAAGGTTCCATGGTGTTATCAGTCCGGCCACGCCGATGGGCTCTCTTACAGCAATGTGCCTCTCGAGCGTGCTTGCTGAGAAACATTCCTCACTTATGGCTTGCGCATACTCGGCAAAAAAGTGAAAGTTGAGCGCCGCGCGCGGAATATCCCCTTCCCTGCTTTCTGTAATCGGTTTGCCGGTATCGGTTGTTTCCGCTCGTGCAAGCTCTTCCTTCTCTTGGAGGATCAGATCGCCGATTTTTCGCAAGACGGCGCATCGTTCTTTAATCGACATTTTCGGCCACGGCCCACTCTCAAAGGCATCTTTTGCCGCTTCGACTGCCAGGTCCACTTCCTTCTTACCGCCAAGAGCGACCGTAGCGTGAACCTCGCCGTTGGCGGGATTGAACGACTCGAATGTCTCCCCGGACTTCGATGGTCGAAATTCCCCGGCAATGAAATGATCGAGATGTTTTACTTTGCGCTTAACTTCGACGCTCACCAATGTTCTCCTTGTCTTAATCTCCAATCGCCGCTTTTCGGGTGGGGCGTGACGAGCTCAACCGATATCGATATCTGCTCGTGCCACTTATTTACGACATAGTGCAATTGCCTTTACTTCAATGAAATTCTTTCCCGGCAAGCCTGCCACCTGCACTGTAGTGCGAGCCGGCGGAGCATCGAAGGAGAAGAATTCGCGGTAGACACGATTGTACTTTTCAAAGTCTCCCATGTCCTTAAGGAAAACGGTCATGTCAACTACATCTTCAAGGCTGCAGTCAGCCGCCTTGAGGACGATTTTCAAATTCTCAATCACCGCCCTGGTTTGAATTTCGATATCGTAGGAAGTCACATTGCCGTTAGCATCCAAAGTGACGCCAGCCTCTTTGCCGGTCTTCGCATCCCGAGCGCCCTGTCCCGCAATGAAGAGGAGATCCCCTGCCCGTATAGCGTGAGAATACGCGCCAAGAGGCGGCGGCGCTTGGCCGCCGATCGTCACACTTGAGCGCTTATTCGACTTTGTAGAGTCCATCTGCTTATTCCTGTGTGGCTTTAAGAGTTGACAGTATACATGGCCTAAAACAGTGAGCGGCGACGATTTTCCTTTCGTAATTTTTCTTTGGTTCAATTTGCAACATTGGCGGATAATAGCTGCTTACGTGTCCGAGGGCTGAGTGAGCTGGGGGGCAGTCATATGGTAAGAGGTAGTGGCTTGTGAGTTACACGATCATCGACATTTCCCAACCGGTAAGTTCGACTTCTGCCTGCTTCCCCGGCGACACCCCTTTCAGCAGGGTTGTCAGCCTGTCCCTCAAAGAAGGCGCGGTTGTCAATTTAACTGCCTTCACGATGAGTCCGCATGTAGGCACTCACACTGATGCGCCATCGCACGTCAAAGGCGATATCGACGGCGGTGATCACATGGCGGCAAAAATGTCGCTCCATCCCTTCGTCGGGCCGGTCGCCGTCGTCGACCTGGCTCCTTTCATCGGTCCCATCGGCAAGAAGGAGGCCGAAAAGGCTATGTCGTCGCTCCCGTCATTGCCACCGCGGGTGGTGTTCAAGACACAGTCGACGATCAATTATGATGTGTTTGAAGAAGACTATGCATATTTCACGGAAGAGCTGATTGCCTACCTTTCAGGTCGCGGCGTGGTGCTTGCCGGCATAGATACTCCGTCTGTAGATCAGGTCCAATCAAAGACGCTCGCCGTGCATCACGAATTGATCGCCCAAAACCTTTCCTGGCTCGAGAATCTGGACCTGACAAGAGTCAGCCAGGGCATCTACTTTTTGATTGCCTTGCCGCTCAAATTTGTTGAGCTTGAGGCTTCTCCGGTTCGTGCAGTGCTTTTATCATCGACCGAAGGATCGGTTAGTCTCAAATGATTCGACAATCAACAAAATTGTTTGGACGCAAGTGTGCGCTTATCGGCGTGGTGCACGTTCTGCCTCTGCCCGGCTCCCCTTCCTACGATGGCGATATGGATCGCATCCTTGCTCAGGCTCTGAAAGATGCCGCGGCCTATCGCGAGGGCGGAGCAGATGCGCTCATGCTGGAAAATATGCATGACGTGCCTTATCTCAAAGGTTATGCGGAGCCGGAAACTACGGCTGCGATGGCGGCGGTGGCCAAGGCAGTAAAGGCAGAGACAAAAAGGATGCCTATGGGGTTGCAGATTCTTGCCGGTGCCAACTGCGAGGCGCTTGCCGTGGCCGTTGCATGTGATCTCGACTTTATTCGTGTGGAAGGTTTTGTTTATGCACACGTTGGTGACGAAGGCATTCATGAGTCCGATGCGGCGAAGCTCCTGAGACGTCGCGCGGCACTGAAAGCGGAAGGAATAAAAATCTTCGCTGATGTGAAAAAGAAACATGCCGCCCATGCTATTACGAGCGATGTTGATATAACGGAGACGGCAAGAACGGCCGAGTTCTTCAAGGCTGACGGGGTTATTGTTACAGGCACTGCCACAGGACATGCGCCTGACGCTTCCGACGTCGAAACAGTTCGGGCAGCGGTATCACTGCCGGTGCTTATCGGCTCGGGCATCACTGATGAAAATGTCTTCCGCTTTGCCGAGCACTGTGATGGGGTGATTGTCGGCACATCTGCCAAGCGTGATGGTCTCTGGGCGAATGCGGTGGAGAAAGGGCGCGTGGAAAAACTGGCCGCGGCAATGGCAAAAGTCCGCTAGGCTGCTCAGGCATACATAACCGGCGCAGGGAGAGGATCTGTCGAGCCGAGCCCGACACATAACCGGCGCAGGGAGAGGATCTGTCGAGCCGAGGACAGGTTTGCACCACGAGCGACACCCAAGAAACTGGCGCAAATCGA